>JBGUPW010000068.1:0-7906 GCA_045130495.1 Ruminococcus sp.
CCCCGAAAAGCTTGAAAAGCTGTATGACATGATTGAGGCTCAGGGTATCGAAATAGTCGAGGATTTTGACGACCTTAAGCTTGACGATATCGACATCACTATCGACGACAACAAGGATGAAGACAACCCCACACCCTCGGGAGAGCAGAGCATCACCATTGACGACCCCGTAAAGGTTTATTTAAAGGAAATAGGCAGGGTTCCGCTGCTTTCAAGCGAGGAAGAAATTGATTTGGCTATCCGTATTCAAAACGGCGACGTGGCGGCAAAGCAGCGTCTTTCCGAAGCCAACCTCCGCTTGGTTGTTAGCATAGCAAAGCGTTATTTAGGCAGAGGAATGCAGTTCCTTGACCTTATCCAGGAGGGCAACCTCGGCTTGATAAAGGCTGTTGAAAAATTCGATTACACCAAGGGCTTTAAGTTTTCGACTTATGCTACATGGTGGATCCGTCAGGCTATAACCCGCGCTATCGCAGATCAGGCGCGTACTATCAGAATTCCCGTTCACATGGTTGAAACCATAAACAAGGTCAAAAAGGTGCAGAGCCAGCTTCTTCATCAGAACGGTCACGAGCCTTCTCCCGACGAAATAGCGGAGGAGATCGATATGCCCGTTGACAAGGTTCGCGAGATAATGCGCGTTGCACAGGAGCCTGTTTCGCTTGAAACCCCGATAGGCGAGGAGGAGGACAGCCACCTCGGAGATTTCATTCCCGACAACGACGCTCCCGCGCCTGCCGACGCCGCTTCTCACACCATGCTGCGCGAGCAGCTTGCCGACGTGCTTTCAACGCTCACCCCGCGAGAGGCAAAGGTGCTCAGACTGCGCTTCGGTCTTGAGGACGGAAGAAGCCGCACGCTTGAGGAAGTGGGCAAGGAGTTCAACGTCACAAGGGAGCGTATCCGTCAGATCGAGGCAAAGGCGCTCAGAAAGCTCAGACATCCCAGCCGCTCCAGAAAGCTAAAGGACTATCTCGATTATTAATATTCCGGAGCAGAATTATGATTGGTTTTGAAGAATGTGCCGAAATGCTTGATGAGATCGCCGACGCCATGCCGTATGAGCTTTACCGCGATTTGAACGGCGGAATAAGCATTGTGCCCGAGCACAAATATCATCCCGTTGCGCGCAACAATGATCTCTACATTTTAGGCGAATATAAGCAGGACTTGATCGGTAACTCGATTGTTCTGTATTACGGCTCCATAGCCCGGGTATACGGATATCTCCCAAGGGAGGAGTTTTACAAAAAGCTTGAACATATTCTCCACCACGAGGTTCGCCACCACAACGAATATCTTGCAGGCTCCGAGGATCTGGAGCTTTGGGACGACGAACAGATCTTAAAATATCTTAAGGCAACAACGCACAATTAGCGGCGCACGCCTTGCTTGAATCTTGTTCCGTCAGACTGTCCAAAAAATCTCGGCAAGGCGTCAGCCTTACCTCAATTTATTTGTACAATCTGACGAAAAATCTCACTTCGCAATCCGCACACCGTAATTATGCGGTATTGCCTAAATAATATTTTTTGAATATCTTTTATCAAATTTCAACCGTCATCAACAATGCAACCATCATAAACAACTGCAATAAGGACGTATGATTGTGACGCGTGACAATATGTGACAATAATTGACAAAAGCTATGACTTTGTCGTTGTGCTCAGTCCGCTTTTAGGCGAAAAAAGGAGCGATTTGGCGTAAAACGGCGCTGAGTTTCCTCATTTTTGCTATATGCTTGAATTTTTTGTTCACTTATTATAAAAAATACACTAAAATTTCGTTCAGAAAACTTTTCAATTTGCTTGAAATTAACAGAAAATTTTGGTATGATATATTTAGAATGATATAACATAGGCGGATTGTGTTTTTATCCGCGCATACAAGGGAGTTGAGATAGCCATGAACTATTGTTTTAACGACGAACGCGACGACTTTACGCTGTTCAGTGAGGGCGACAGCGTTCGCGCATATGAGTATTTCGGCGCTCACCCTGAGGAGCGCGACGGAAAACACGGCGTTCTGTTCCGCGTATGGGCGCCGAACGCCGTCAGTGTTTCGGTATCGGGCGCATTTAACGGCTACGATAACGACGCCGCGTTTATGACGCGCTGCGAGGGCGGTGTGTGGGAGCTTTTCTCGGAGGATGCATCTGACGGGAACAGCTACCGCTACTGTATTGAAACCGCCGATTCCGAGCGAATCCTCAAAGCCGATCCGTTTGCTTTCCGTTCGGAGCTTCATCCTAAGCGCTATTCAGTTATCTGCGATTTGAGCGGATACGAGTGGGGCGACGAAGCATGGTTTGAGAGCAGACGCGGAAAGGATTATCTTAAAGAGCCGATGAACCTTTACGAGGTGCATCTCGGCTCATGGAAGCATAACGCCGACGGCAGCTTCTTCACATACCGTCAGTATGCCGATGAGCTTGTCAAATACGTGAAGGATATGCACTATACTCATGTGCAGCTTATGCCCATGATGGAGTATCCCTTTGACGGAAGCTGGGGCTATCAGACGACGGGGTATTTTGCCCCGACCTCGCGCTTCGGCGGACCGAAGGACTTTATGTATATGGTGGATATGCTGCACCGTGAGGGAATAGGCGTTATTTTGGACTGGGTTCCCTCAAATTTTCCGAAGGACGATTTCGCGCTTGCCAAATTCGACGGAACTGCACTCTTTGAGAGTGAGGATCCCAAGCTGGGTGAGCGTAAGTCGTGGGACACCTGCCTGTTCGATTTCGCAAAGCCCGAGGTTCTCAGCTTTCTTGTTTCGTGCGCGATGTTCTGGATGGACGTTTATCATCTGGACGGTATGCGCGTCGGCTCGCTGTCCTCGATGCTATATCTCGACTACGGAAAGAGCCAAGGGGAATGGGAGCCGAACAAATTCGGCGGCAAGGAAAACCTTGAAGCGATAGAGTTTGTAAAGCGGCTGAATACCGCGGTGCATATGTATCATCCCGAAGCTTTGATGTTTGCCGAGGAGCAAACCTCGTGGTCGAAGATCACGCACAAAATCGAAGAGGGCGGCATGGGGTTCGACTTCAAGTGGAACGGCGGCTGGATGAAGGACATGATAAATTATATGTCGCTTGATTCCCAGTGGAGACCGTTCAACCACGACAACCTGACCTACAGCTTTTTCTACGCATTTTCCGAGCATTTTTTGCTTCCTCTTTCGCATGATGAGGTTTCAAAGGATCACGGACTGCTTCTGAAAAGTATGCACAGTGAAGGACCCGACAGATTTGCCGATTTCAGGGCGTTCATAACTTATATGTACGCTCACCCCGGCAAAAAGCTGATGTTTATGGGCACCGAAACGGGTCAGGTCATAGAATGGGACTTCAATATTCCCGTTGACTGGGAGATCCTGAACGACGAGAATCACCGCCGTCTGCAAACCTTTTTCCGCAGTCTCAACCGGTTCTATCTGGAGAACCGTCCGTTCTATGAGCGCGACGCGAGCTGGAAGGGCTTCGACTGGATCCACCACGACGATTACACAAACTCGGTCATCGCGTTCAAGCGTACCGACGACGACGACAACGAAATCATTGCCGTTTGTAATTTCCGCCCGATCAAGCATGAAAAATACTTTATCGGCGTGTCGAAAAACAGCGTATATGCCGAGGTTTTCAGCTCGGATTTAGCTGAGTTCGGCGGTTCGGGAATCGTAAACGGAAGCGAGATCCGCCCGCAGCCGATGAAGATCCACGGCTGCAACCAAGGGCTGTCATTGACGCTGCCGCCGATGGGCGTGATCTATTTAAAAAGCGTTGATTAGGATCAATTAAAATATTCATATTACCATTATTGCCATTATATTGGAAACAATTAATCTATATAAGAAAACGGAGGTTTTTGCATGCAAATGTTCCCAAAAAAGGAAGTAGTAGCGATGCTGCTTGCGGGCGGACAAGGCTCCAGACTCGGCGTGCTGACAAAAAAGCTCGCAAAGCCTGCTGTTCCGTTCGGCGGAAAGTATCGTATTATTGACTTCCCGCTGTCAAACTGCGTAAATTCCGGTATTGAGGCCGTGGGCATACTCACCCAGTATCAGCCGCTTATTCTCAACGAATATATCGGAAACGGTCAGCCGTGGGATCTGGACGGAATGCACTCAGGTGTAAACTGCCTCAGCCCCTATCAGGCTATCAAGGGCGCCGACTGGTATTCGGGCACCGCCAACGCTATTTATCAGAATATCAACTATATCGAGCGCTATGATCCCGATTATGTGGTCATCCTTTCGGGCGACCACATCTACAAGATGGATTACAACAAAATGCTTGATTATCACAAGGAAAAGAACGCCGCCTGCACGATCGCGGTTATCGACGTTCCCCTTGAGGAAGCTTCCCGCTTCGGTATTCTCAACACATATGAGGACGGCGCTATCTACGAATTCGACGAGAAGCCCGAGCATCCCAAGAGCACGAACGCTTCAATGGGTATCTACATTTTCAGTTGGAAAGAGCTGAGAAAGTATCTCACAGAGGACGAAACCAAGGAAGGCTCGAGCCACGACTTCGGCAAGGACGTTCTTCCTGCCATGCTCAACGCGGGCGAGAGAATGTTTGCGTATCCCTTTGAGGGCTACTGGAAGGACGTCGGAACGATCGACAGCCTTTGGGAGGCAAACATGGATCTGCTCGATCCCAAGGTCACTCTCGATTTGAAGGACATCTATTCGCGCAATCCGATGATGCCGCCTCACTATGTTTCACCCGACGCTAACATCCAGAATTCACTTATCGCCGACGGCTGCGAGGTCGAGGGCAATCTTGAATTTTCGATCCTGTTCTCGGGCGTTACAGTCGGAAAGGGCGCGACCGTCAACTCCTCAATCATCATGCCCGGCGCTGTTATTGAGGACGGAGCTACCGTTCAGTTCGCGATCGTAGCCGAGAACACCGTTATCGGCAAGAACGCCAAGGTCGGTCAGCGTCCCGAAGAGGTTGAGGATCGCGACAACTGGGGCGTTGCCGTTATCGGTGAAAACACCCACATCTGCGACGGAGTTCAGATTTTGGCAAAAGAAATGATAGACAGTGAAACGGAGGTATCGGCTAAATGAGAAGTAATGATGTATTAGGCTTAATTTTTGCGGGTACTCTCGATGATAAAATACCGGAGCTTGCCGCTTCCCGTACAACAGCCAGCGTTCCCGTAGGCGGCAAATACAGAGTAATTGACTTTGTGCTTTCCAATATGTCCAACTCGGGCATAAACAACGTAGGCATTGTCGCAAAGAGCAACTTCCTTTCGCTTACCGACCACGTCGGTTCCGGAAGCGCCTACGACCTCTCCAAGAGAAGAAGCAACCTCACGCTGCTCACTCCCTACGGCGGAAAGTCGTTCGGAAGCTATGTGGAGACTATTTATAATTTGCACGGCTATCTTGACAACTGCCGTGAAGAGTACGTTATGGTTTCTCCCGGCAACGTGATCACCAATTTTGACTATACCGATCTTTTTGACTTCCATTCCAAGAAGAACGCCGACATCACCGTTGTTTACAAAACGGGCGTTGTTCCCGCAGGCTATGATCGTCCCGTAGCGGTCGACGTTGAGGAAGACGGCAGAGTAAGCCAGGTTTTTGTTAAGCCCAGTGCAACAAGCGAAGTTGTCAACCAGGTATTCGGCTCTGTCCTTATCAAGAAAGAGCTTCTTATGGAAGGCATCCGCAAGGCTCTCAGCCTCAACCGTCTCGACATTAAGCGCGTGCTTCAGGAAACGGTCGGCAACTATAAGGTTTACGCATTTGAAAACAAGGGCTACACCGCAGCGATCAGCAGCATAAACGAGTACTTCAACTTCAACATGGATCTCATGAAGAAGGAAGTTCGCGACGAGCTGTTCAATCCCAAGCACCCCATCTACACCAAGGTGCGCGACGACGCTCCCTCCAAGTACGGTCTTAACAGCCGTGTGAAGAATTCGATCATCGCTCAGGGCTGTGTTATCGACGGCGAGGTTGAAAACTGCGTTATTTCGAAGGGCGTTTATATCGGCGAGGGTGCCAAGGTAAGCAACTGCATTATTATGCAGGACACCCAAATCGGCAAGGACACCAACCTTAACTATGTTATCATCGACAAGGACGTTGTTATCAAGGACGAGCGTTCGCTCATGGGCTTTGAGTCCTATCCGATCTACATAGCTAAAAAATCTGTAGTATGATCAATTTGTTTTTCACCGTAACGCGGACGGCTTTGTTCCGTCCCTGCGGAAAAAATATAATATCTTTGAAATAGGAGGAAAACACCAATGAGAATTTTATATTGTGCATCTGAGGCGAATCCCTTCTGCGGCAGCGGCGGCCTTGCCGACGTAGCGGGCAGTCTTCCGCATACCCTGTGCAGAAAGGGTCAGGATTGCCGTATTGTTGTTCCGCTCTACGGCACCATTCCGCAGGATCTGAAGAATCAGCTCAACTTCATCACAAACTTTACTGTTCCCGTGGCATGGAGACATCAGTACTGCGGTCTGTTCTGGGCTCGCTGGAACGATTGCACCTATTACTTCATCGACAACGAGTATTACTTCAAGCGCGGCACCCTTTACGGTCACTATGACGACGCCGAGAGATTCGCTTTCTTCTCGCGCGCGATCCTCGAGATGCTGCCTTATATCGACTTCCATCCCGATATCATTCACGCCAACGACTGGCAGACCGCTCTCGTTCCCGTATACTACTATCTGTTCTATTCGCACAGACCCTGGTATTACAACATCAAGAGCCTGTTCACGATCCACAACATCCAGTATCAGGGCGAGTACGGCTGGGAGGTCAACACCGAGTGCGTAGGCATTCCCGCCAGCGAGTGCAACATTCTTGAAATGAACGGCAAGCTCAACATGATGAAGGGCGCGATTGAAACCTCTACCCGCGTTTCCACCGTTTCTCCCAGCTACGCTGCCGAGATCAAGGATCCGTGGTACAGCTGGGGTCTCCATGACGAGCTGAACCTCCGTCACTACAAGCTCTGCGGAATCAAGAACGGCATTGACCTTGCAAGCTATGACCCCGCCACCGACTATCAGATCTACTGCAACTATACCAAAGAGGATATGAGCGGCAAGGGCGAGTGCAAGCGCAGACTTCAGGAAAGACTCACTCTCGAAGTTAACTGGAGCATTCCGCTTGTTGCCATGGTTACACGTCTTGTATCTCACAAGGGTCTTGACCTTGTTCGCATGGGTCTTGAAGAGCTGATGAACACCGAGAATATGCAGTTTGTAATTCTCGGCTCTGGCGATAAGGAATACGAGGACTTCTTCAACTATATGCAGGCTAAGTATCCCGGCAGACTCATCTTCTGCCACGGCTTTGTTCCCGAGCTTGCCAGAAAGATCTATTCCGGCGCCGACATCTTCCTCATGCCCTCCGCTCAGGAGCCCTGCGGTCTTGCTCAGATGATAGCTCTCCGCTACGGCACCATTCCGGTAGTACGCGAGGTAGGCGGTCTTAAAGACTCCGTATTCGATTCAGCCGACAACTACGGCAACGGCTTCACCTTCAAGAACTACTACACAGCCGATATGCAGCACGCTGTCCGCCGCGCTCTCTGGGGTATTCAGGACGACGAGGGCTGGCATCAGCTTATGTGGCGCGCCATGATGAGCGACAACAGCTGGGAGCGTTCCGCGCAGGATTATATCAACGTTTACAGCGATACCCTCAACTGGGCGTAATTATCGCAGCCATAGATTGCACACTAAAACAAAATCAGTACCCCGGCGGGATTGCTCCTGCCGGGGTCTTTGTTTTGCCGGCTTTTATGATTTATACTATTTTCAATTAAACCCAAACTCTCAGCAAATTAAGTAATATATCAAAAATAGTCAGTAAACAAGCCAATTTTTAATCTGACAATTACTTGCGCGTTAAG
>JBGUPW010000069.1:0-6567 GCA_045130495.1 Ruminococcus sp.
AGCAAGGCTATGATGAAGCGGATCGGCAGAAATTACCGCTCTATTCTTTCCGTAAACGGCGGATTGATCGCACTCGGTGTGAGCGGTTTGGCACAGCCGACCACGACAGCAATGATACATAACGCCTCAACGCTGGGAATCGGTTTGCTCAGCGCTAAAAAATATCTTTAGCAGCGTGACGCTGCACCCGGTCACGCCTTTGGAACAGCGGTTTTAACGGAAACCCTCATTAACGGCGTGGTCAAAACACGGCATTACAATTATAGAGCATTAGCAAAAGCCTGTAAATCTAATTCGGGCTTTTGTTTCAATACGACGGTTAGCAACAACTAACCGCAAAAACAGGAAGGATATTATGATAAAAACAACTTTAAAAATCGACGGAATGATGTGTTCAATGTGCGAAAGTCACGTTAACGACACGATCCGTCAGAATTTCAAAATCAAATCTGTCAAGTCCTCGCACAGCAAGGGAACGACCGAAATCATCAGCGACAGTCCGCTCGATGAAGCGGATCTCAAGGAAGCTGTCGGCAAGACGGGCTATAAGATTTTGGAAATCAAAACCGAACCGTATGAAAAGAAACGGTTTTCACTATTCGGGAGGTAAATATGAGCATTGTAAAATTTGAAGATGTCACAAGAATATACACGAGCGGCGAGCATGAATTAAAGGCACTTGACAAGGTCAGCTTCACGCTGGACGAGGGCAAGTTTGTGGTCATCCTCGGCCCTTCGGGAGCGGGCAAAAGCACCTTGCTTAATCTGCTGGGCGGTCTTGACAGCCCCAACGAGGGCACGATCACCGTAAACGGCAGGGATATTTCCACTCTCAGCGATAACGAGCTCGCCGATTACCGCGCGGCAACGGTTGGCTTTGTCTTTCAGTTTTACAATCTGATCCCCACGCTGACGGTTTACGAGAACGTGCAGCTTGTATCGCAGATCGCGCCCGACGCGCTTGACGCGAAGCAAATGATCGCCGAGGTCGGACTGACCGACCACCTGCACAATTTCCCGGTTGAGCTTTCAGGCGGCGAGCAGCAGCGCGTGTCTATCGCGAGAGCGCTTGCGAAGAACCCGAAAATCCTGCTCTGCGACGAACCGACCGGCGCGCTCGATTCCGAAACGGGCGTAATGGTGCTCAAGCTCCTGCTGAGTATGGCGAAAAATTACGGCAAGACCATTGTGATCGTCACCCATAATCAGAGTATCGCTAAGATGGCGGACGTAGTTATTCGCGTCAAAAACGGCAAAATACGCTCGATCTCCGAGCAGGAGAATCCCATGAGCGCGGACGAGGTGGAATGGTAATGCTGACACGAAAACTATTCCGAACCGCGTGGAGCTACAAGGCGCAGTTTATCTCGATGATCCTGATGATAACGCTCGGCATGGGTATGTTCCTCGGCTTCAATATGGAGTGGAAAACAATCGAGGTCGATACTTTTAAATTCTTTGATGAAACCAATTACGCAGACTACCGCCTGTATTCAGAGAAGGGCTTTACGTCGAATGATTTAGATAAGATCGAAGGGATCGACGGGGTAGACGCGGCAACGCGCTATCTGTCCGTCAATCTCGACATTAGAGGTGAGAAAAAAAAGAGCCTCGCGCTGGACGTTAGCGAGAACTACACGGTTTCGACCTTCACGGTCATGGAGGGCGAGGCTTACGACGAGAACGGCGACGACTTCTGGCTGAGCGACAAATTCGCCGCCGCGAATGATTACAAAATCAGCGACAGCTTAACGCTTGAATTTCAGGGAACGGAGATCAGCGGAAAAATCGTCGGCTTGATAAAGGCGGGCGAGCATATGATCTGCGTTGCCGACAAAAACCAAATGATGCCCGACTACAATACCTTCGGCTTTGCCTATATTTCCCCGAAAAAGCTGAGAAGCGTTGTTGAGGAAAAGACGAAAAACACAGCAAGGGAAGAGCTTGAGCAATCCGGCGTTCCGGCGGAGATGATCGACGGCAGTATCAACGAATTATTTAAAACAGATGATACTGTCAACAAGGCTCTGAATCAGGTTTATGCGCAAGTCAATCTTATTTCTAAATTGGAAAAATCAGACTTGGAAGAAAAGGTAAAGGACGCGCTCGGCAGAACGATCATGGTATCGCCGAAGGACGATCACGTTGTCTATAAAGAGTCGCAGGGCGAGGCGGAGGAAGGCAAGACAATGGGCTCGGTGCTTCCCGTGCTGTTCCTTTTGATCGCCATTTTGACAATGGTAACGACCATGCACCGAATCGCCACAAAGGAGAAAACACAGATCGGCACATTAAAGGCACTCGGTTTCAAAAACCGCAGGATTCTTCGCCATTACACCTCCTACGGTTTGTTTATCGGCTTGGTCGGCACGGGCTTGGGCATTGTCCTCGGCTACGTCGTGTGCAAGCTGATTATGAGCGAAAACGGTATGATGGGAACCTACTTCGATATGCCCGACTGGAGCGCGGCGATCCCCGCGTTCTGTTATCCGGTGATGCTCGGCACGATCGCACTGCTCACGCTGATTAGCTTCCTGTCTGTCCGTCAGCAGTTGAAAGGCACCGCTGCCGACGCGCTCAGGCCGTACACTCCCAAGAAAATGCGCAAGGTGTTTTTGGAGCGCTTCAAATTCTGGGACAAAATGCACTTCGGTACAAAGTGGAACATCCGCGACCTCAGCCGTCACAAAAGCCGCTCGGCAATGACGTTGTTCGGCATTATCGGCTGTATGGTGCTGATGGTCGGCGGCTTGGGTATGCGCGATACGATGTCGGGATTTTTGTATTTGCTCGACAAGGATATTTCAAATTACACGACTAAGGTCAACCTTGTTGACAACGCGGATTTGAAAGAATCAAAGGCGCTCTGCAAAGAGCTTGACGGAGATTGGGAGAGCCTGAGCGGAATCAGCCTTGACGGAGATACCGTTTCGCTCGATATCGTCCGCAACCCTGAAAATCTGTTGAACGTCATTGACGAGGACAACAACAGAATCAATCTCAGCGACGAGGGGGTTTATCTCTGCCTGAGATTAAAGGAAAAAGCAAATGTCGGCGACGAGATAGAGTTTTCGCCATACGGTTCCAAAGAAACCTACTCGGTTAAGGTCGCCGGTTATAACCGTTCTATTATGACCGAAAGCGTCACGATGAGCGATAAGCTCGCCGACAAGCTCGGACTTGATTACAGCATTTCGTCTATCTATACCGATAAGAAAACGGACGATATCCCGTCCTCCGATCTTATCTCCGGCAAGCAGGATAAGGCGCAGCTGATGGAAACCTTCAACAGCTTTGTGCAGATCATGGACAGCATGGTGATTATTCTTGTCGTCGCCGCCGTGATCCTCGGCATCGTGGTACTCTACAACCTCGGCATTATGAGCTATGTTGAGCGCTCGCGCGAGCTTGCAACATTAAAGGTACTCGGTTTCCGCAACCGCGCCATCGGAAAACTGCTGATCTCGCAGAACATCTGGCTGACCTTTATCGGCGCAGTCATCGGACTTCCCGCAGGCGTCGGCGTGCTCCAATGGCTCCTGACAGCGCTCGCGGGAGAGTATGAGATGAAGCTTATGCTCGGACCTCTTACCTACTGCGTTTCTATCCTCCTGACCTTCGGTGTATCGCTGTTCGTCAGCTTTATGGTCGAAGCGCTGAAAGGTGCGGAATAAATAAAGAAGGAAGAACTATATGAAAAAGGATAAAACGTCGTCCGCGATTTCACGGCTGATGGAATACGCGGGCAGCTATCAAATTTTGACGTATATGTCGTGGATATTATCATTCCTCAGCGCGCTCACGGCGCTTTTGCCGCTTGTGTACATCTTCTTTATCATCAGAGAAGTGCTGCAAGTCGCGCCTGATTTCTCAAAGGCGACCTCTATCGTACATAACGGCGTAATGGCGGTCGTGTTCTCGGCTGCCGCGCTCGTGATCTATATCGGCGCATTGATGTGCTCTCACGTCAGCGCGTTTCGTATAGGCAGCAATATCAAGCGCAGATTGCTAAAGCATATTTCAAAGCTGCCGCTCGGCTTTTCTGATGAAATGGGAAGCGGCAAGCTCCGCAAAATAATCAACGATTCATCCACCGCTGCGGAAACCTACCTCGCGCACAATCTGCCTGATATGGCAGGCGCTGTGGCGACGCCGCTCGGCATGGTCGTGATGATGTTTGTTGTTGACTGGCGGTTCGGGCTGGTTTCTATCCTGCCGATCATCCTCGCGTTTTTGTGTATGGGCAAGATGATAGGTCCCGCGATGAAGGAGGATATGCGCCTGTACAACAACGCGCTCGAGGATATGAACAACGAGGCTGTCGAATATGTGCGCGGCATTCCCGTAGTCAAGACCTTCGGTCAGACGGTACACTCTTTCTCACGCTTTAAGGCGTCCATCCAAAACTACTACAAATTCTGTATCGCCTACACAAAGCGCTGCCGTCAGCCTATGCTGTTCTTTCTGCTATTCATCAACAGCGCGTTCGCCTTTCTGATAGCGCTTGCGCTGATACTCTCGAACGGCGGAGCAAATGTGACAAGCGACATCATTCTCAACTTCCTGTTCTATGTGATCATCACGCCTGTGATCGTCACAACAATGCAGAGAGTAATGTTTATGAGCGAGGGCAATATGACCGTCGCGGACGCGTTCGACAGAATCGATTCCGTGCTTGACCGAAAGCCCTTTGAAAACACCGGAAAGAATGAAACGCCCGACGATCATTCCGTCGCGTTTGAGAATGTCTGCTTCTCCTATGACGGCGAAAATCTCGCTTTGGATAACGTGAGTTTTGAAGTGAAAAGCGGCACCTCGCTTGCGCTTGTCGGACCCTCGGGAGGCGGCAAAACCACCGTTGCGGGACTTATCACGCGCTTTTGGGATGTTCAAAACGGCGCTGTAAAAATCGGCAGCGTAAATGTTAAGGATATCCCCAAAGAAGAACTGATGAATACGGTGTCGTATGTGTTCCAAGACAGCAAACTTCTAAAGCGGTCTGTCCTCGAAAACGTCAGGCTGTCCCGTCCCGACGCCACCGAGCAAGAGGTCTTGCTTGCCCTTGAAAAAGCGCAGTGTACGGATATTATCGAAAAGCTCCCCGACGGCATCAATACTGTTATCGGAGCAAAGGGCGTGTATCTCTCGGGCGGTGAGCAGCAGCGGATCGCGATCGCGCGCGCCATTTTGAAGGACGCGCCGATCGTCGTACTCGACGAGGCGACTGCCTTTGCCGATCCCGAAAACGAGTACCTCGTACAAAATTCCTTTAAGGAGCTTTCAAAGAATAAAACCGTGATTATGATAGCTCACAGGCTCTCGACTATTCAGGGCTGCGACAATATCATTGTGCTTGATAAAGGCAGAATATCGGAGCAGGGCGTTCACGGCGAGCTGTTAAAGAAAGACGGTATCTATAACAAAATGTGGAAGGATTATCAGTCCTCTGTTTCGTGGAAGGTTGGTGAGAAGAATGCTTGAAAAAATTATGCGTAGATACGCAATGTCGCGCGAGGGAGCTAAAGGCTTTGTCAACTCCGTCTGCACCTGTACGGTATCGGATTTAGTGCTGATGTTCCCGGTGGGACTGCTCTATACTATGACCGAAGATATGCTGAATAACGGCGTAAACAGCGGAAGAATTGTCTTTTATATCGTCGGGATCATATTGTCGCTTCTGCTGATTTACACTACGCAGTTCTGGCAGTATAACGCGACCTTCTTCTCGACCTACAAGGAGAGCGGCGTGCGCAGGATCACCCTTGCCGAAACGCTGAGAAAGCTGCCCTTGTCGTTTTTCGGGAAGAAGGATCTGAGCGACCTCACGACAACGATATTAAACGACTGCACCGTTATCGAGCACACGTTCTCGCATCAGGCGGCACAGTATTACGGCTCGATCATCTCGACGGTCATCATTGCGGTATCGCTATTCGCGTTTGATTGGAGAATGGCGTTCGCATCGGTGTGGGTGCTGCCCGTATCGCTTTTAGCCGTCAGGCTGTCAAAGAGAACGCAGAACCGCTTTAACAAGAGCAAGAACGATACGAGAGTAAGGCTTGAGGACGGTGTTCAGGAGGCTATCGAAACCCTGCGCGATCTAAAAAGCAACAACGCCGAAACGGAATACATCGACGGCTTGGATGACGTCATCAAGGACTATGAGAAAAAATCCATCGCTGCTGAATTAGGTGTGGCTGCGTTTATCGTGCCTGCGCAAATGTTTTTAAAGTTCGGTATCGCCACGACCGCGCTTGTCGGCTCCGCGCTGCTTCTCAGTGGACAGATAACCGTAATCACCTTTTTTATGTTCCTGCTTGTCGTTTCAAGACTGTATGAGCCGATGGCGGGTACGCTGATCAACCTCGGCGCTCTCAACAGCGCTCAGGTCAACATCGACCGCACAAACGCGATGAACGATATCAAAAAGCAGGAGGGTAAACAGGAATTTACCCCCGAACGATTTGATATTGAATTTAAACCCAAACTCTCAACAAATTAAGTAATATGAATCTTTAACTTATCCAATAACGTCTGTGTCGCCTTGGTAATCTCACCGGTATACCA
>JBGUPW010000070.1:0-13495 GCA_045130495.1 Ruminococcus sp.
CGATTACAACGGCGTTCTTGAGCATATGAAGAAGCACAAGGCTATTCTTGCTCCCAAGTTTGACATCGTGCTCAACACCCTGAAAAATGAACTTGCACCCGTTGGTATCGGAAAATGGACTGACCCCAAGGGCGGTTACTTTGTAAGTATTGACGTGCATGAGGGCACAGCGAAGCGTGTTGTGGAGCTTTGCAAAGATGCAGGTCTTGTGCTGACAGACGCGGGAGCCACCTACCCCAACGGCTTCGACCCCAACGACTCCAACATCAGGATTGCCCCGTCATTCCCGCCGAACGATGAGCTTCAAAAAGCGATGGACATTTTCTGCATCTGCGTAAAGTTAGCGGCGTGCGAGAAGCTTTTGTCAATTGACAATTGATAAATGCAGTTAACGATTTACAATGAACAGTTGTTGATCAGTATTCCGATTTAACAAATATATAATTCAGGCGCTTACGACGGCAGCACGTTGTAAGCGCTTTTTGCTTTTTGAGCTAAAGGATATACGGAAATGCTGTTTATTGCCTGAAATTCAAGGATTTGCCGCTTGGAAAAACTTTATTCGGGGCTTGAAAAATGTGGCGGAAAATGCTATAATACTGATAATTATGTAAAGAGAACCTCTAAAAATTCCCGGCTGCGCATAAGTACGGAATCATCACGGCACAATCCAGCCAAATCTCCTTGAAACACGTCAATGTTCCTGCGGAGCGTTGACAATACTCTGCAATAAATCTTCCGCACTTCTGCAAGACTTTGAATTATTAGAGAGATTCCCTTAAATGGAAAAAGTTGGTGATGAAATGGCTGTCAAGGTTCAGCTCCTGGCATACACGCCAAACCCTGAGCAAACCGTCGCTATGGCGGCAAAGCTCTGCTATTCGCCGTCGGAAATAGAGAACATCCGCGAGGGGCTAACAGAGGAAAAAACAGCCTCTTTTATAGATATGCTTGTGAGCATCGGTCACACGAGCACGATCGAGCACGTTTCGTTCACGTTCGGTATTGAGGGCATTTCACGCGCCTGTTCACATCAGCTTGTGCGGCACAGGATCGCCTCCTACAGCCAGCAGTCGCAGCGGTACGTTGACGGCACGAAGTTCGATTTTGTCACTCCGCCCGAAATCCAAAACAACCCGAAAGCGCTCGACGTGTACAAACGGGTGATCGACAGTCAGACCCGAGCTTATAAAGAGATTCGTGACGCTCTTGCGGCGGGCTATATAAAGGAGTTTGCGGGAGAGGAGCTTCCGGGCAGCGACGAGGAAATCATTAATTCCTTTAAAGAAATAAATAGATCCGAGTGTGCTGCTTTTATAAAAAAAGCCAACGAGGACGCGAGGTTTATTCTTCCAAACGCCGCTACAACAAAAATCATCTGCACGTTTAACGCGCGCAGCCTGCAAAACTTTTTCGCTCACCGCTGCTGCAACCGCGCCCAGTGGGAGATCCGCGAGGTTGCCGAAAAAATGTTGCTCTGCTGTCTTGAGGTCGCTCCGCACCTTTTCCAAAACTGCGGTCCGTCCTGTCTGTTCGGACCCTGTCCCGAAGGCAAAATGAGCTGCGGCAAGCAAAAGGAAATTCGCGAGAAATACCGCCGTGAATCCTGACGCTCGGGGGGCTGTGTGCATTATGAAATCTAAACTTATCGTAATAGAAGGGCTTGACGGCTCGGGAAAGGCGACTCAGACAAAAATACTTGCCGAACGCCTTGGTTCTCAGGGTCACACCGTCAGGCAGCTTGAATTTCCCGATTATTCCAGCCCTGCCTCTGCGCTTGTTAAGATGTATCTCGGCGGCGAGTTCGGCTCGCGTCCCGAGGACGTCAACGCTTACGCGGCGTCGGCGTTTTACGCTGTGGATCGCGCAGCGGGTTGGCTGAAAGACTGGAAAAGAGATTATGAAAGCGGGGCGGTTCTGTTGAGCGACCGCTACTGCACTTCAAATATAATATACCAGATGGCGAAGGTCAGCGACAGCGAGCGCGACAGCTTCATTCGCTGGCAAGCCGATTTTGAATATGATAAGTTAGGGCTCCCGCGCCCCGACGCCGTGATTTATCTGGACGTTGACCCCGATGTTTCTCAGAAGCTCATGGAGCGCAGATACGGCGGCGACAACAGCAAAAAAGATCTGCACGAAAGCAATTTCCGCTATCTGCTATCATGCCGCAGAAGTGCGCTTTATGCGGCTGAAAAATGCGGTTGGCTGATGGTCGATTGCTGCCGAAACGGAGAGATCAGACCCGTTGAAGATATAGCGCGCGAGATCGAAGAGTTGATCAAAACGATTTTATGATAGATTTTAAGCCGATTCAAAAAGAAAAAATCAGTGAATACAGGTCGTATTACAGCGATGCCGAAGGCTTGGGCTGCGAATGCAGCTTTGTCAGCGGCTATCTTTGGAGCGCGGCTTATCTTCTCCGCGCGGCTGTTTATGACGATACTCTCATAAAGGCGTATTTTCGCGGTGACGGGCGAGTGTGGGGCTATTGCTTTCCGCATGGAAAAAACGTGTGTGGTGCGGTTGAGGCGATTTTTGCCGACGCTGTCGAACGCGGTCAGGAAGCGCGTATCGCGTACATGACCCGAAAAGAGCGTGAGAGCCTTGAAGCGCTTTTTCCCGAACGCTTCACGTATGAGCGTGAGCCGAACAATCAGGATTATATCTACCTCACGCACGATTTGGCGACGCTGGCGGGCAAAAAATACCACGCTAAGCGCAACCATATTTCACGGTTTTACCGCACTTACGGCGACGACGTGCATTTTGTCACACTCGATCGCGGAAATATTGCCGATGCCGAGTCGGTTATGAGGATTTGGTTTGCGGAGAATGATATAGAGCCCGAGAAGAGCGACGAGTATAAGGTGTTCCTGAAAGCGTGCGCCGATTTTGAAGAGTTACAGATTCAGGGCGCTGTGCTTTATGTAGACGGCAAGCCCGCTGCTATGACCGCAGGCAGCGAGATTTCCGAACTGTGCTTCGACGTCATGTTTGAGAAAGCTCTGAGGGCGTATGACGGCATTTACGCGGTTATAAATAATGAATTTGCAAAAACCCTAACAAGGTATAAATACATCAACAGGGAAGAGGATCTGGGGATCGAGGGACTCCGCAGGGCAAAGCTCTCGTATTATCCCGCGATAATTTACGACAGATTTTCCGCTTTCCCAAAATGAGTCACGCGATGATCAATTACAGAAAAATCAAAAATGACGATCTGCCGCTCCTGCTTGTATTATGGCTGAGCAGCTTTGACGACGAACCTGAAGCGACAGAATTATTCTTTGAAAGAAATTTATCTTACACTCACGGCTATGTTGCCGTTGACGATGAAAATATTGCCGCCGCGCTTTATCTGACGGACTGCCGATTGTGCGGAAAGCAGGCGCATTATCTTTGCGGCGTAGCGACGAAGCCCTCTTACCGCAGGCGCGGAATAATGACGGAGCTTATCGAGTTCGCTCTTGCCGACGCTTCGGCGCGTGGCGACGTTTACTCCGTTTTGCTTCCTGCCGACAATAAGCTTTATGATTTTTACGCCAAGCGGGGATATTTCCCGAAGGGTAGGGCTTGCAGGGCGGAGTTTGAAACGGCAGATTTCGGAATAGTCCCCGACACCGACGCTCAGCCAAGCACCGACAGGCTCCAAATAGACTGCTTAAAGGATAAATTTCTTTTGTGGAATAATAATTATATGCTTTTTGCCCGTGACTACTACTCAGTTTACGGAGCAAAATTCTTGCGGAGCAGCGGAGTTTTCGCGTTCTGTTATCTGAACGGCAGCTCGGCAGATGTTTTTTACGCGGTTTATAATGACATAAAAGAATTAAAACAAATACTTTTCGATGAAGGCGTCAAAAGGTTCACGCTCACAGGCAGCACGGAGCAGCCGATTTTTGAAGGGACAACGCCCGTGACATACGGAATGGTTAGACCACTGCAAAACGGAGCCGTTGCGCCCGACGGCGTTTTCATCGGAATAACACTCAGTTAGTAAAAGGAAGGTATTTTTATGTATTATTTGTTTTTGGCAAACGGCTTTGAGATTACCGAGGCTATGGCTCCTTTGGATATTATGCGCCGCGCGGGCATGGACGTGCAGACCGTAGGCGTGACCGGAAGCGAGGTTCAAAGCTCAAACGGTGTGACCGTAAAGGCTGACATTGACTTGCCGAAGGTTTCATATGATGACATTGAGGGAGCGATTCTTCCCGGCGGAATGCCCGGCACGCTCAACCTCAAGGCTTGCAATGCCGTCACCGATTGCGTGCGCTTCTGCTACGACAGAGGAAAGCTCGTTGCTTCTATCTGTGCTGCTCCGTCTATTTTCGGCGCAATGGGGCTCCTGCAAGACAGATCGGTAACCTGCTTCCCCGGCTTTGAAAAGGACTTGAAGGGAGCTGTCTGCACCGGCGCCCACACCGAGACCGACGGAAATGTTATAACCGCGAAGGGAGCCGGCTGCGCGTTGGAGTTCGGTCATGCGATCGTATCCTATGCCCTGTCAAAGAAATCGGCAGACAAGGTTTTAAGTGATATGCAATGCTTTTAAAGAATGTAAGGGAAGAAAAGCGCCGTTTGCGCAAGCGTTATAAAAAGCTGCGCAGAGAATGTCCGCCCGACGTCAAGGCGAGGCTTGACAAGGGGCTTACCGAACGGCTGTTGGACATGGAGGAGTACAAGGACGCGCAAAAGCTGTTTATATTTGTTTCCTCTCCGATAGAATGTGACACTTCGCGGATCATCAGCGACGCGCTCAACAGCGGAAAACAGGTGGCTGTGCCGCGCTGCACGGAAAAAACGGGAATAATGCATTTTTACTATATCAGTTCCCTGTGCGATCTTTCACCGGGCGCGTTCTCGCTGCTTGAGCCCGATCCCGAAAAGTGCGAGCCGGTGAGAGATCTGTCTGACGGCTTCTGCGTCGTTCCCGGGCTTTGCTTCGATCTTGAAGGCTACCGTTTGGGGTTCGGAAAAGGCTACTACGACAGGTTCCTCGATGATTTCGGCGGCGTCACCGTCGGGATCTGCTATTCAAAATACATTGAAAAACAGCTCCCACGCGGAGCACATGACAGGCATACGGATATATTAGTAACCGAAAGGTTTATCAACCGCAACTTATAAGAGGTGTATGTATGGAAAAAACTAATGACGACCGCAATAATTTTGATGAGCAGCGCCGTAAAAAAGCGGAGAACTTTCGTCTTAATATAGCGGATGAAGGTGATGCTAAGGACAGCTCCGCAGGCAGTTCCCAGGAAATCAATTCATACAGCGGTCAGGATGTTAAGGAGCAGATCGCGCGCGAGTCACAAAAATCTCTGCGCAAGCGCAAACGTGAACAGAAAAAAGAGCTGAGAAAGCGCAACCGCCGCAACCGCCGCATTTTCCGCGTGATGTGGATAATTTCCGTTATACTTATCGGAGTTATGGTTTCAACCTATGTGGTGACGGGAATGAATGATCTGCTGGCGATCAACCGTCCGGACAATACGGAGGTTTCGGTAAAAATCCCCGAAGATCCGACGCTTGACAGTGTTACCGATGCGCTCGTCCGTAACGGAGTTATAAAAGAGGGCAGCTATTTCAAAATGTTCGCTTCGCTCACCAAGTCCGCAGATGATTTTTCGGAAGGTACCTACCAGCTCCGTAAAAATATGGATTACCAGGCTATTTTGACGAATTTAGGCGGAAAATCGAGCCGTATCGACACGGTCGAGGTAACGATCATCGAAGGTATGAACGTTATTGAGATCGCGGACAAGCTTGTTGAGAAAGGTGCGCTCAACGATAAGCAAAAGTTCCTTGACTACTGCGCCTCCGATAAATTTGACGAGGACTTCGATTTCCTGCGCGAGATCAAAAACTCGGGCGAGCGTTATTACAAGCTTGAGGGCTACCTCTATCCCGATAAATATGAGTTCTATCACAACGATGATCCGGTGAGTATCATCTATAAGTTCCTGAACAACTTTGAAAAGAAGCTTTATACAAAGCAGGCGTTCGATAACTATGAGAAGCTCTATTCGATCAACAAGATGATTTCCAAGACAAACTCACAGTACACGCTCGACCAGATCTTAACTATCGCTTCTATCGTTCAGGCTGAGGCGGCGAACAAGGAAGATATGTACGTTATTTCTTCCGTTATCCGCAACCGTCTTGAATCAGATGTGGATATGGGTGTTATGAACCTCAGCTTGGATTCAACAAAGTTCTATCCCTACCGCAGTGCGGAGGCTCTTCCCGCCGCAGCGGGCAAGAACTTCAAGAGCAGATACGACACCTACACTCTCATGGGTCTGCCGCCGGGACCGATATGCAACCCCGGCAACGAGGCTATAAAAGCGGCACTTTTGCCGTCCTCCACCGGCTACTACTATTTCTGCCACGACAAGGACGGACAGGCTTACTACGCCTCGACCATTGAAGAGCATGAAGCTAATTTGGAGCATTTAAGCCAATGAGCATAAAACCGGAAATACTGTCTCCCGCAGGAGACGCTGAATGTCTGCGTGCCGCCCTGAGCTTCGGGGCGGACGCGGTATTCCTTGCAGGCAAGATATTCGGAATGCGTTCGTCTCCGAAAAACTTTGACGCGGACGAGCTCAAAAATGCCTGTGAGTCAGCTCACGCGGCGGGAAAAAAGATTTATTTGACGTGTAACACATTACCGCGCAACGGCGAGCTTGCGGCGCTGCCCGACTTTTTGGCGGCGGCGCAGGACTTCGGCGTTGACGCGTTTATCATTGCCGACTTGGGCGTGTTTGAGTCGGCAAAACGCTATGCTCCCAAGGTCGCACGCCACATTTCAACACAGGCGGGAGTCACAAACTACGCTTCCGCGACCGTGCTTTACAACATGGGAGCGTCGAGAATAGTGACGGCAAGGGAGATACCGCTCGATGAGATCGCGGAAATCAGGGCGAAAGCGCCGAAGGAGCTTGAAATCGAGTGCTTTGTTCACGGCGCGATGTGCGTGTCTTTCTCGGGCAGGTGCCTCATTTCGAGCTATCTCACAGGGCGCGATGCGAACCGCGGCGACTGTGCTCAGCCATGCCGTTGGAAATATCATTTGTATGAGGAGAACCGCGAGGGTCAGTTCTTTCCCGTTGAGGAGAATGACCGCGGAACATTTTTGTACAATTCACGCGATTTGTGCATGATCGAGCATATTCCCGAGCTTGTAAAAGCGGGAGTTTCAAGCTTCAAAATCGAGGGAAGAGCGAAGTCCGCGTATTACACCGCCGTTACGACAAATGCCTACCGCAAGGCGGTGGACGAATATTTTGAAAAGGGCGAGCCGTTCTCGCTCAGCCCGTGGATAAAAGAAGAGCTTGAAAAGATAAGCCACCGTGAATACAGCACGGGCTTTTATTTTGGAGGAGAGCCGGGTCAGTCAACAGGTGACGGCGGCTATATCCGTCACTACGACAACGCTGCGGTCTGCGAAAAAAGCCTTGATGATGAAACCTCTCTTGTTTCTCAGCGCAACAAGTTTTGGGTGGGTGATGTCCTTGATGTGCTTCCACCGTGCGGCGTGCCGTTCCTCATCAAGTGCCTCAGCCTCACAAACGCCGAGGGAGAGAGCGTTGACAGCGCTCCGCACCCGACCGAGTTGCTTACAATGCGCTCGGACAAGCCTGTTCCCGCAGGCTCGGTGCTCAGAAGAAAACGTGACAGATAATACCGGGAACCTCTAATAATTCCCTACAGATATTTTGTTAGAAAAAAGGAGTAATCTAAAATGCAGTGGACAGGACTAAACGAGCTTCGCGAAAAGTTCCTCGCGTTTTTCGAGAGCAAGGGTTGCCTGCGGCTTCCCAGCTTTTCGCTGATCCCCAAGGACGACAACAGCCTTTTGCTTATCAACAGCGGAATGGCGCCGATGAAAAAATACTTTACTGGCGAGGTCACGCCGCCGCGCAAGCGTGTGACGACCTGCCAGAAATGTATCCGCACCCCCGACATCGAGCGCGTGGGCATAACGGCGCGCCACGGCACGTTTTTTGAGATGTTGGGCAACTTTTCCTTCGGTGACTATTTCAAGCGCGAGGCGACAGCATGGGCGTGGGAGTTCTTTACAAAGGTGCTTGAACTGCCCGAGGATAAGCTTTACGTTTCAATTTATAAGGACGACGACGAGGCTTACGAAATTTGGACAAAAGAGGTCGGCGTAGACCCCTCTCATATGGTGCGTCTCGGCAAGGAGGACAACTTCTGGGAGCACGGCTCCGGTCCCTGCGGCCCCTGCTCCGAGATATACTTTGACCGCGGATCCGACAAGGGCTGCGGCAGCCCCGATTGTCATGTAGGCTGCGAGTGCGACCGCTATGTTGAGGTTTGGAACCTTGTTTTCACGCAGTTTGAAAGCGACGGCAAAGGTAACTACACACCTCTTGAACACCCCAATATCGACACGGGAATGGGCTTGGAGCGTCTTGCCTGCGTTATGCAGGAGGTCGATAATCTTTTCCTCGTTGATACCGTGCAGAATATAATGAAGCACATCAGCCAAATCACGGGCGTTGAGTACGGAGAAGATGAAAAAAAGGACGTTTCGCTGCGCGTTATCACCGACCATATCCGTTCCACCACATTTATGATAGGCGACGGCGTAATGCCATCAAACGAAGGCAAGGGCTATGTTCTCCGCCGTCTGCTCAGGCGCGCCGCGCGTCACGGCAGGATCCTCGGTCAAACCGAGCCGTTCCTTTATAAGGTCTGTGAAACCGTGATCAAAGAAAATCTCACCGCTTATCCCGAGCTCAACGAAAAGCGTGATTTTATAACAAAGGTTATCCGCATCGAAGAGGAGAGCTTCGCAAAGACGATCGGGCAGGGTCTTAAAATGCTCCAGAGTCTCATGGAGCGCAATGAGATCCGCGTGATAAGCGGAGAGGACGCTTTCAAGCTGAACGATACCTTCGGATTCCCGATCGACCTCACACGTGAGATCCTCGCCGAGAAGGGCTTGTCTGTCAATACCGAGCGCTTCTTTGAGCTGCTCAAAGAGCAGAAAAAGCGTTCCCGCGCCGCGAGAAAGAACGCGGGAGCCGATGCATGGATAAGCGACAACACCGATCTTACCGATATTCCGAAAACAGAGTTTACCGGCTACACCGAGCTGAAATCAGACGCCGAGGTGCTCGCGATAGTTAAGGACGGCGAGCGTGCTGCGGCGGCAGGCGAGGGCGAAAGCGTTATTATTGCACTCAACAAAACCCCGTTCTATGCCGAGAGCGGCGGTCAGGTAGGCGATACGGGAGTTATCAACGGCGAAGGCTTCTCGGCTGAGGTCAATAACACCACAAAGGATGTTTCGGGAAATATTTACCTTCATAACTGCAAGATTATTTCGGGCGGGATAACCGTCGGCACCGCTGTTTCTGCCGAGGTAGACGAAGAACGGCGCTCAAGGATCATGCGAAACCACACCGGCGCTCATCTGCTGCAGGCGGCTCTGCGTCAGGTTCTCGGCAACCATGTTCAGCAGGCGGGTCAGCTCGTCACCGACGAAAGTATACGTTTTGACTTCACTCACTTTGAGCCGATGACCGGTAAGGAAATGATTGATGTTGAACAGCTTGTCAACGAAAAAATCTTCGACGCTATCCCCGTTGTTACCCGCGAAATGCCGATCGAAGAGGCTAAAAAGCTTGGAGCCACAGCGCTGTTCGGAGAAAAATACGGCGACACCGTCAGGGTCGTAAGCGCGGGAGACTTCTCTATCGAATTCTGCGGCGGTACTCACGTTGACAATACCGTTAAGCTCGGACTTTTCAAGATCCGTCAGGAATGTTCGGTCGCGGCAGGCGTGAGAAGGATCGAGGCGTTCACGGGCTTCGGAGTGCTCAACTTCATCAACCGCGCATTGCTGCTCATAGGCAACGCGGCGGAGGTGATGAAGCTTTCAAGTCCTCTCATGCTGGTTGACGGCGTGCGAAAGACAACGGAGCTTATCAAGGCGCAGCAGAGGGAGATCGACGAGCTCAACACAAAGCTGGCTGCTGCAAAGCTTTCGGGCATATTGGGAAATTCCGAGGAGGTCGGCGATGTATCTGTCGTAACGGGCGTTGTGAACGGAGTGAAAGCAGACATTCTGCGCGGAATGTGCGAGGAAGCCAAAGCCGGGAACGATAACATCGTCATTGTAATAGCTACAGTGAACGAGGGCAAGGTGAACTTTGCCGCAGGCTGCGGAAAGAATGCTGTCAAGCTCGGAGCGCACGCGGGAAAAATCGTCAAAGCTGCGGCTCAGATAGCGGGCGGAAACGGCGGCGGAAAGCCCGACCTTGCTATGGCGGGCGCCAAAAACGCGGACAAAATCGAGGAAGCATTAGCGGCTGTAAAGGACACTGTAAGCGGTATGCTGAAGGCTTGATTTGCTAAAAACAATATTGCATAATTACGGTGTGCGGATTGCGAAGCAAGATTTTTCGTCAGACTGCAAAAAATCCGATAGTGCGATTTGCGCACCGGAATTGATCAGTGCTTCCTGTATTTGGCAATGGTTTTATGCCTTTTTAAAGCCAAAAAAACAGCAAAACACCTCATTGTAAATTTCAGACAAAATATGTGAGAATATATTGTGAAAAGCGACAGATAAAAATTTTTCAAAAGTATTGAAAGTTCGTCGGAATTATTGTATAATTGACGTAAGAGAATAGGGTTATAATTAAACTCGATATATCTCTCAGATAATGAACTATTTAGGAGGAGAAAAAAATGTTCAAAAAGATAGCTAGCATTGCACTTGCGGCTATGTTGCTCGGCAGCACCGCTGTTGTCGCTGCGAGCGCGGCAGAAAAAGAAGAGGCAGTTGCGGCAGCAGACGATTCTTCGGCAGTTGCGGCTGCTGACGATTCTGCGGTTGGTGCCGACGAGGGTTCCGAATCAACAGGCGCAGACACCAAAATTTATTTTGATGTTAATTCCGCAGGTTGGAAGAATTTTTCCAACATCACACTCTATTTGTATGAGCACGGCGGCTCCGAGCTTATTCCTTGGGGTTCCAAAAAGGGTAACATGACTGATGAGGGTAACGGTAAGTACTCTTTCGACATCGAAGGCAAAGGCTATTCGCTTGATTCAAGCAAGGCTTACGGATGTATCTTCACCGGTGACTGGTCTTTCCAGACCTGCGACCTTATCATTGGTTCTGCTTGCTACGGCGACACCGCTATTTGCACAGGCAATCAGGTTGAGAACAACGTTGACTCCAACAAAAAGAGCGACGAGGTTAAGTGGACAAACGCCGATTCCAGCGTTTACGGCAACCCCATCTGCATCACCTCTATCGGTAACGTTATCGGTACAGCTTACTGGCCCGGCGAGAACGCTGAGTCTGTAATGAAAGAATTCCTTACCACAGACGATGCTAAGAAGAGCATTGACAACGCAAAGAAGTTCACAGGCAAAACCGATCAGGAGATCATCGACTCAACAGCTAAGGCTCTCGGCCTCAGCGACGATCAGGTTTCTTCTATCATCGCAGCTTCGGGTAAGACCTTTGATTGGAAGCCCGCTTCCGGCGGCTCAAGCTCAGGCGGCGGCTCAGGCACAGACAGTGGCAGCGGCTCAAGCTCAGGCGGAAGTTCATCCGGTTCAAGCAGCAGCGGCAGCAGCAGCGGCAGCTCATCATCAAGCGGCAGCAGCGGCAGCACATCAACCGGTTCCGTAACCTCCGGTGAAGGCACAACCGTTTACTTCGTAATCGGCGGTATCCTTCTCGCAGCAGTCGGCGTATTCTTCCTTGCCAGAAAGAGAAGAGAGTATTAATTCAGTTTAATAAAATTCAGAGGTGTGCGAAAGCGCACCTCTTTTTTACGGTTTTTTTAAAAGAGAAAACAAGGCCGGTTCAAAACAGATTTGAATTTGAACCGGTCTTGTTTATATTTTTATATATTTCTGTATCAGAATATTATTCCTCTATACATTCGTCAAGCGCTTTGATTATAGCTGCCTTGTCCATTTTTCTGCCTATGAAAACAAGCTTGTTTACTCTGTCGCCGTAAACAGGGTGCCATGCAGCGGCAATGTCGGGATTCATTGCAAGGATCTCTTGGCGATCCTCCTCGGGGAAAGCTGCGATCCAGTCGCCGTCGTCTGTGGCGTATTTCTGCTTGCCGCTCTGCTCAAATACGAACGCGGTGTTGGGAGCTTCGGATATCCAGAAAAGACCCTTTGCGCGGATAACCTCTTTCGGCCAGTTGTTAAAGATAAAGTCCTCGAACTTCTCTTTGTTGAACGGCTTTACATTCTGATATACAAAGGTTCCGATGCCGTATTCCTCGGCTTCGCCCTCCTCGTGGTGATGATGGTGGTGATGGTGATGTCCGTGGTGCTCGTGCTCGTCCTCGTCATGGTCGTGATGATGCTCATGCTCGTCCTCGTCGTGGTGGTGCTCGTGCTCTTCATCGTCGTGATCGTGATGATGCTCGTGCTCATCGTGATCGTGATGGTGCTCTTCTTCCTCGCGAAGAGTTTCGGAATTTTCACCCTCAAGCTCCATAGCTTTGACCCAACCCGCGCTCTGCATGATTTTGCGCATATCAAAGTTGTTGGTTCCAAGCACCTCGGCTACGTCGATTTTGCCGTAGCTGGTTTCGATGATCTTTGCCTCGGGCTGCAGGGCTTTTATTACCTCAAGCACAGCCTTTTTCTCTTCGGGTGTAACGAGATCGATCTTGTTGAGAATGATCGTGGTGCAATATTCGATTTGCTGAATGAGAAGATTCTCGATGTCCTCCTCGTCGAGCTCGTCGTTGAGCAGCGCCTTTCCCGAGCCGAACTCGTCAGCCATTCTCTTTGCGTCAACGATTGTCGTGATGCTGTCGAGATACGCAACGGCGGGCAGCTTAGCCTGCTGCTGTGTGCCGTCGAGCATACAAATCGAGCCGGCGATCGGACCCGGCTCGCAAATGCCCGACGCCTCGATAAGAATATAGTCAAAGCGTTTTGATCTGGCAAGCTCGATGATCTGCTTCATCAAATCAACCTTTAACGTGCAGCAAATGCAGCCGTTTTGGAGCGGAACAAGATTGTCGTCCTTTTGTGTGACCGCTCCGCCCTTTGCAATCAGAGAGGCGTCAATATTGACTTCGCCGATGTCGTTGACGATAACGGCGACCTTGTAGCCCTCCTGATTCGCGAGAATGTGATTCAATACTGTTGTCTTGCCCGCACCCAAATAACCTGTGAGCAGCGATACGGGAACAAGCTTGCGTTGCTTCTTTTTAAACATATTTTTTCCTCCTGTCTGTTTTCCACTCCATATAATAACGCTTTTGTCGGCATTTTGCAAGTGAAAATAGTAAAAAAGAAGCAGAACCGTTTAAACAGGCTCTGCTTTGAGATGAGTATTTGATTTGATTCAGTGCAATTTAGCGCAATTTTTTAAAAAATGAAGTCAGCAGCTCCGAACATTCCTCGCGCAATATGCCGCCCTCACATTTCGGCTTGAAGCTGTAGGGTAGCTCAAACA
>JBGUPW010000071.1:0-20856 GCA_045130495.1 Ruminococcus sp.
GTATCCGAAGCGGCGCACGTTGCGCATAAAGCCGTTCAGCCATGTGAATTCGCTTTCAAAGGTTTCACGGAACATTTTGCTGTCGTAAGTATAATTCATAATAAACCTCGCTTACAGGTGATTTAAAGATATTTTCCAAGCAGTATGCTGGAGTTTTGACCGCCGAACCCGAAGGCGTTTGACATTGCGTAGCGGATATTGTCGCGCTTTGCGGTGTTGGCTACAAAGTCGATTCCCGCACATTCGGGATCGGGCTCGTTAAGGTTTATGGTGGGAGGAACGATACCAGTTTCGATCGCTTTTACGCAGGTTATCGCTTCGGTAATGCCGCCCGCGCCCATCATGTGGCCTGTAGCGCCTTTTGTGGAGCTGACATAGGGGAGAGCGCCGCCGAAGATTTCCTTGATCGCGGCTGCCTCAACTACGTCGCCCTTGTGTGTCGCGGTGCCGTGGGCGTTGATGTAGCCTATATCGGAGGGCTTTATCCCCGCCTCACTTATCGCCTGATTGATGCAGGCTTTCGCGCCTCTGCCATCGGGGTGCGGAGCGGTTACGTGGTGGGCGTCGCAGGTGTTGCCGCAGCCGGCAATCTCGGCGTAGATTTTAGCGCCGCGCGCCTTTGCGTGCTCCTCTGTTTCTAGCACAAGAGCGCCGCCGCCCTCGCCGATAACAAATCCGTCGCGGCTTATGTCAAACGGTCTGCTTGCGGTCACGGGGTCGTCGTTGCGGCGTGAGAGCGCCTTCGCGTTTGCGAGCGAGTAAATCACGAGCGGACAAAGCACGCTTTCCGCGCCGACCGCTAACATTACGTCAGCTTTGCCCGCCTGCATAAAGGTCGTGGCTATATAAATCGCGTCGCCGCCCGACGAGCAGGCTGTGCTGACGGTGAAGCTCGGACCCTGAATGTTGTAGTCTATCGCGATGTTCGCGGCGGCGATATTTCCGAGGATCTTCGGAATAAAGCGCGGTCCCACCTTTTTGTGAGAGGCTCCCGAAAGCGCGTCCTGAGTAAACGCGGTCGTGGCTATGCCCGCCATTGCGGTGCCCATAACTATTCCCGTCCGCTCGGGCTCTATTTCAACGCCGCTCTGCTTCAGGGCTTCCCCGGCGGCGATGTAAGCGTATTGCATAAAGGGGTCGGTTTTGCGTACTAAATCCTTTTCAAGATAATCGGTGGGTGTAAAGTTCTTTATTTCTCCCGCGAACTGAACGGCAAGCTCCGAGGGGTCAAAGCTCTTTATCGTATCAATGCCGGACTTGCCCGCGATTATGTTTTTCCAGTATTCTTCAACGCCGATTCCCACGGGAGTGACGGCGCCCATACCTGTGATTACGATTTTTTTCATACAGCATTACTCCATTGAAATTAAAATAGCTATTTACATTTTGCATATTGTTATGCTATATTTAGATTATACCAGATTATTCCGAATTTTCAACAGGTCGGATAATGCAAATATTACCGGTTATGAATAGTTCTATGCAGTTTTTGCATAATCGGTTTCAGAGCTTGAGAAGAAGGTGCTTTTATGGATATCAATCAGCTTAAGTGCTTTATTTCGGTGGCGCATACGCTAAATTTTTCCGAGGCGGCAAGGCGCAATTTTGTTTCGCAGTCCACTGTCAGCCGATACATAAGCGAGCTTGAAAAGGAGTTCGGAGTGCAGCTTTTCACGCGCTCCCATCGCGACGTGATACTGACGAACGAGGGCAAAACTCTGCTGCCTTACGCTCAGGAGATCGCCGACACGCTCGAAAAGGCGAAAAAGGTCATAAGCGAAATGCACAACGGGGGAACGGGACGGCTGACGATCGGCTGCGACGTGACCTCAATGGATTTTCCGTCGCGGTGCATAGCCGATTTCACGGCGGAATACGGAGGCGTTACCGTTGAGCTTAAACGCCCCGATATCGCGGACATAAGCCAGGCTATAACGGGCGGAGAGTTCGACTTCTGCTTTATGCCGCGCGATATGGTGCCCGACAGTACGGGAATAGAAACGCTTGTCACGCACACCGACCCGTTGGTTGTGCTTACCTCGGCAAACAGCCCGATAAGCGCGAAAAAGCCGCTAAACCTGTCCGAGCTTAGCGGTCAAAGGCTGGTGCTGCTTTCCGAGTCGGCAGCTCCCATATTATATATGGAAATAATGGATCTGATCCGCACGTTCCATATTTCTCCGCTGATCGAGGACACTTTTGACGACTTGTCAGAGCTGTACGCGGCTGTGCTGTCGCAAATAGGAGCGGCGGTCGTGCCGCAGTCGCTTGCTTCTATTGTGTCGGGAACAAAGGCGGAAACACTCCCTATTTCGGACGCGGACACGGGAATAACATATGTAATGGCGTGGGCGAAAAACATTTCAAACCCCGCGGCGGGATTGTTTACGGAAACAGTGAAAAAGTATGCCGTGGGCGACGACGGAGGATACGGTCTGTGAGGATAATTTCTTATTTCTGTTATCTGTCTAAAAATTCATCTCAAATAATTGTACAAATCCATTGCAAAAATCGTTCGATTGGTGTATAATAAATGTACAGAAAATATACAGGGAGGCGATATTATGTCAATCACGGCAACCGAATTGAAAATGAATTTGAGCAAGTATCTGACGCTTGCGTCAACAGAGGACGTTTATATCACGAAAAACGGAAAAGTTATAGCAAAGCTGACAAATCCCAACCAGTCAAGAGTTGAACTGGCTAAATCTTTATTTGGCGTCATTCCGCCGGATATGACTTTAGAGGAAGCACGGGAGGAAAGGCTGAGCAAAATATGAATGTTTTGGTTGATACTTGTGTGATAATTGACACATTACAGCAAAGACAACCATTTTGTGAGCAGTCAAATGCAATTTTTCTTGCCGCAGCAAATCATGCAATCAACGGTATTATTACTGCGAAATCTGTTGCGGATATCTATTATTTATCACATAAGTATCTGCATGATGACAAGAAAACAAGAGGAGTTATAAGAACACTGTTTACTTTGTTTTCAGTTTGTGATTCAACCTCAAACGATTGCTTTAACGCGCTGTCTTCTCCGATCAAAGACTATGAGGACGCTATAATGGCGGAAACTGCCGAACGCGAAAATGTGGATTGTATTGTAACGCGAAACAAGAAGGATTATACAAACACAGAGGTTCGGGTTTTATCGCCGGAGGAATTGTTGGAGATTATTAATCGGGAATAATTCTGAAAAACTCAGAGCAAGGCGCGAAAACCTTGCTCTTAGTTTTTTTACAGCGGTATACCGAAAAGCTTTTTTGCGTTTTTGAACATCAGGTTGTCGTAATCCGCGGGGGATATAAGGTCTTTCAGCTCGTTGAAATACTGCTGATAGAGCGAACGGTCGCCGCTTCTGTTGTGCGCAAGGGTGTCCGCGCCGTCGATGGTGTTGTCGGTGCCGAACAGCATTTTTTCGCTGCCGTACCGCCTGATTGCCTCAACAGTCGTCTTGACAGGCACCCATGTTGTGTCGCCGTATAGGTTGGGCAGCTTGCCGAGAAAATCGAGAGCCGCCGAGTTATCCGTTCCCAAATCCATATGAACCATGACAAAGCTTATCTCGGGGTGGCGGAGCGCGGTGTTGTACAGATGAACCGACATAGCTTCCTCACAGCCTCCCGTGTGCGATACAACAGGCAGGTTGAATTTCGCCGCGAGCCTGTAAATCGGTTCAAGCCGCTCGTCGTCGGGAGCGGTGCGCGAGTGGAACGGGTGAAGCTTCAAGCCGAAAATTATATCCTTGTTTTCCTCGATAAGTGAAACAAACTCCCTGTCCGGAAGCTCGTTAGCGATTTTGAGCCAAGGCAGAACGCCTAACTTACCCGGAGCCATGCGTGCAGCCGCTATGGTTTCTTTTAGCAGCAGGTTCTGCGGCTTCCGGTATTCAGGCGGCACGGGGTTTCCGTGATGGTCGAACTCCACCGCTTCGATGTTGCTTATCAATGAAAAATCAATGCCGTAGCGCTCCATAGAATAGAGCAGGTTCTCAACGGGCATATCAAACGGGGGAATGGTTCCGATGTGGGCGTGGGTGTCAATTATCATGTCGTTTTCCTTTACTTATATAAATATAAAAGCCTTCCTGTATTGCCGAGAATGTCGCAATGGCGCAGACGGCAGCCGCGGTGAATTTTATGTCAATGAACGTCAATGTGAGCGGAAGCGCGAAGAGAAGGGCTCCCGTGACCTTGTTCATTATTGTATGCGGAAAATACGGATTTCTGTTTATAACGAACCCCAAAATCATATTTATCACTTTTATCACCGCGATAACCGCTATCCATATATAAATCCAAACCGGGAGCTTTATAACGGGAAGCAGCTTTATCATGCATACGGCGGCAAAGACGAAATCCGCCGCTGTGTCAAATTTCGCGCCGAAGCTGCTGACTGAATTTGTTTTTCTGGCTACGGCGCCGTCTGTCATGTCTGATATGCCCGCGATGATGTAAAGAAAATAAAACTCCGCCGAAAACACAGGACAGAACAACAGCGCTGCGGCGATGACGATTCTGACGCCTGTTATGATATTTGCCATAAGCTCACCTGTCCCTGACCGTTCCGTTCAAATGCCGATAAATCTATCATATCATTTCGGCAAATATTATTCAATAAGTTTTTTCAAATAATAAAAAAGTATTAATTATTAACTCTGTTTTGACTCTGTATGTATTATTCCGACAAAAAAATCTCTTTACAATTACCGTTAAATGGTATATAATGGTTCGAGATAATGCTTTTTTTATGAGGCCAAAAGGCGCTTTTGACTCATTATTGCGGCTTAAAAATGGCTGTAACTTGTCTTTGGTTGCTGAATTTCTCTAAAAAAGTCTGATATTTTTGGCGATATTTTGCTTTACTGCATTAAATAACTGATTCGGGAGGTAATGTGTTGAAAGCGTATATCGATCCCGGTACGGGAAGTATGCTTTTTGCCATATTGATCGGTGTTTTCGGCGCGGCAGGATTCTTTTTCAGAAATATTATCACCAAGCTGCGTTTTACGCTGTCGGCAGGAAAAAACAAGGAGCTCATGCAAAGCAAGCTGCCGTTGGTGATTTTTTCCGATGACAAGCGTTACTGGAAGAACTTTGAACCGATATGCAGAGAGCTGGATAAACGGGGCTTTGAGGTCACGTATATGACAGCCTCTCCGGATGACCCTGTGCTGGAGAATCCATACCCCAACATTCACGGGCAGTTCATCGGCTCGGGAAACAAGGCTTTTGCGAAAATGAATTTTCTGAACGCGAGCATTGTTTTATCAACAACTCCGGGGCTTGATGTTTACCAGTGGAAGCGCTCAAAAAATGTCGATTACTATATCCATATCCCGCACGCGGCAAGCGACATTACGATTTACCGTATGTTCGGCATTGACTACTACGACGCCGTTATGGTCTCGGGAAAATATCAGATAGATCAGATACGAAAGCTTGAGAAGCTCCGCAATTTGCCTGCAAAGGAAATAGTGCCGGGCGGCTTGCCGTATATGGATGAAATGGTAAAGCGTTATTCCGAGGACAATATCGAAGAAAATACCGCTACAACGGTGCTGTTGGCTCCTTCATGGGGAAAGAGCGCTATTTTTTCAAAATACGGCGGCAAAATTATCGAAGAGCTGATGAAAACCGACTGCGATATTATAATTCGTCCGCATCCCCAGTCTGTGATCTCGGAGAAAAAAATGCTCGATAAGCTTATGGCTGAGTTCCCCGAATCCGACCGCCTGAAATGGAATTTCGACAACGACAATTATGAGGCTTTGAAGAGATCTGATATTATGATTTCGGACTTTTCGGGCGTTATTTTTGATTTTACTCTTGTTTACGACAAACCGATTATCTATGCGGATACCGAGTTCGATAAATCTCCTTATGACGCGTGGTGGCTTGACGAACCTCTGTGGACATTTTCGGCTCTGCCGAGGCTCGGCGCCGAGCTGACAGAGGAGAACATCGACAGCATTTCCGAAATCATCGAGGATTGTCTGCACGATCCCAAATACAGCGCCAACCGTGCCGAGGTCAGAAGCGAAACATGGGAGAATTACGGCAAGGGCGCTGAAATTGCCGCAGATTATATTATTGAAACATATAATAAACTGCTTGAAAAACAGGAGGAACGATAAATGTCTTTTTGGACACTTTTATACTCATTTCTGTTAATGCCCATACAGCTTGTTTTTGAAGTTGTATTCAGCTTCGCATATACGCTTACTAACGAAAGAATAGGGCTTGCGATCGTTGCGCTGAGCCTTGCGATAAATATTCTTATTTTACCGTTATACCGACGTGCCGACGCGATGCAGGAGGAAGAGCGCCTCTTGGAGGCAAAGCTTCATCCGGGAGTATCTCACATCAAAAAGACCTTCCGCGGCGACGAACGCACAATGATGCTCCGCACATATTACCGCCAGAACAACTACAGCCCTCTTTTCGTGCTGCGCGGCGCGGTATCGCTGTTTTTGGAGATCCCGTTTTTTATTGTGGCGTACCGTTTCCTTTCAAACTTGAGTCTGCTTCAGGGAGTTTCGTTCGGTCCGATTCCCGACTTGGGCTCTCCCGATCATCTTATCACCATAAACGATGTGCCGATCAACGTTCTCCCGATAATAATGACGCTTATCAATGTTATTTCAACCATTATTTTCACAAAGGGCTGCCGTCTTAAAACAAAGATACAGCTCTATGTAATGGCGGCGGTTTTCCTTGGGTTATTATACACGTCGCCGTCGGGACTTGTTTTTTACTGGACGCTCAACAATCTTTTTTCACTCGTAAAAACCATTTTTTACAAGCTGAAAAATCCGCAGAAGGTCATAAGGATAGTTTTTCTGGTCGCGGGCGCGCTTTCCGTAGGCTTCGGAATTTTCACTCTGTTCAGGGATTCATCATACAAAAGACTGATAATTTTCTCAATTATCGGCGTTTTGATGTGCGTGCCCTTTATAGTTTCAAAAATCAGGGGAAAGCACGATTTCTCTTTGCCGAAAATCAAGACAAAACCGAATAAAAAGTTGTTCTGGGGCGGAGCCGTTTTTATGACGGTTCTAACGGGCATTTTGATTCCGTCATCCGTTATCACGGCGTCGCCGCAGGAATTTATTATCGTCGGCGTAGCCATGCACCCGATTTGGTTTGTCGTCAGTTCGTTTTTGATAGCCGCAGGATTATTTATCCTTTGGATGAATATTTTCTATTATCTGTTCTCTGATCCGGTCAAGGTTGTGATCGAGCGGCTTCTTATCGTTGCCGGAGCTGTCGGAATAATGGACTATCTGTTCTTCGGAAACAATCTCGGCACCCTGTCGGCGGAGTTGGTGTTTGATAATGGGGTCAGTTATTCCACGTCAACAATTATTATCAATCTGGCTTTGGTTATCGTCGTCGCGGCGGGAATCATCTTTTTGATCAGGTTAAAGCCCAAGATCGTATTTGGAGCTGTAACTGCGGGTTCGGTCGCGATGACCTGTATGGGCGGTGTGAACGCTGCCGGGATCTTCAAATCCGTAGCCGAGGTTGACCTTGACAAAAATTATAACAATACAGATTATAAGCTCCCTCTGAGCAAGGACGGCAAAAATGTTGTTGTATTCATGCTCGACAGAGCCTTGGGAGAATATATTCCCTATATGATGTCGCAATATCCCGAGCTTGAAAAAATGTATTCGGGATTTACGTATTACTCAAACACCATATCATTCGGCGCACACACCAACATTGCGACGCCTTCTCTGTTCGGCGGTTATGAATATACGCCGGTCGAGCTGAATAAGCGTGATCAGGAATCGCTTAAGGACAAGCATGACGAGGCGCTCAAGGTGCTGCCGGTGCTTTTTGACAAAGCGGGATATGATGTAACGGTTTGCGATCCGCCGTATGCCGGTTACAGGGAAGTGCCCGATCTGTCGATCTATGATGATTACGAAAACATAAATACATATCTTACCCAGTATTCGATGCAGGAAGCGCTTCAGCAGCAGACGATCAATACGCGCATCCGAAATTTGTTCAGCTACAGTCTTTTCAAAACCGCTCCCGTGTGCTTCGGCAGCGCGCTGTATGACGACGGAAATTACAATCAGTTGGCGGACAACCTGAATCTCGGCTCTTATTGGCAGCCGTTTCAAGCTCTGACAAATTTAAGCGATCACACGGTCGTTTCGGAGAATAAGACAGGCAGCTTTCTTATGATGGATAACGAAGCTACCCATACTATTGCCCTCGATTCCTCGGCTACGCTGCCGAAAACGGCTGATGGCTCCGACGTTCCCGGGGCTTCCGAACTGACGGTCAACGGTATTACGGCGCATTTTGATAATTTTGTGCAGACCGGAGAATATCAGGTGGATTTCGCCTCGTTGATAGAGATCGGAAAATGGCTCGATTATTTAAAAGAGCAGGATTTGTATGATAATACAAGGATCATTATCGTTTCCGATCACGGATTCAGTTTGAGGCAGATCGAGGAATTGCTTTTAGACGATACGGTAAATCATATCGATCTCAATCAGCGTTACGGAGATGCCGAGTTTTACTATCCGTTGCTTATGGAAAAGGATTTCAACAGCAAGGGCGGCATTACTACGTGCGATGAGTTTATGACAAACGCGGATGTCCCGACGATGGCGACCGCAGAGATTTTTGATAAAGTCGTAAATCCATTTACGGGCAATGAAATCAACAGCAGCGAAAAAACCGCTCACGACCAATATGTTTTAGGCTCGGATAAATACATTATCTCGGAAAACAACGGAAATTGTTTGGTTCCAGGGCGCTGGTATTCGATCCACGACTCAATTTGGGACAAGAGCAACTGGAAGCTTGAAAAAGAAAACGACGTATTTCCGTATTAAAGGGAACCTCTGTGAATTTCCGATCGCGCATAAGCACGGAATCTTTCCGGCATGATCTTGCCAAAAATCTTCCGCGCTTCTGCACGACATTGAATTATCAGAGATCCCCTAAACAACAGGAGTGAATTAATTGCAGGCGATTATTTTAGCTGCCGGAATGGGCAAACGGCTAAAAGAATTAACAACCGAAAACACAAAATGCATGGTTGAGGTCAACGGAGTGACCCTTATCGACCGTATGCTGCATCAGCTTGACAGGCAGTATTTGTCGCGCATTGTGATAGTTGTCGGTTATAAGGGAAAAAAGCTGATCGACTATATTGAAACTCTGGATATCAAAACGCCGATCACCTTTATAAACAATCCGATATACGATAAAACCAACAACATTTATTCTCTTTCACTCGCGAAGGATCACCTCTGCGACGAGGACACGCTTTTGTTTGAATCGGATATCATTTTTGAGGACTCCGTTATAACTGCGCTCATTGATGATTCCCGCGAAACACTTGCGCTTGTTGACAAATACGAGAGCTGGATGGACGGCACCTGCGTAAAGCTTGGAGATGACGATTCAATTGAGGAGTTTGTCTCGGGCAGCAAGTTCAAATTTAATGAAAGCGGCGATTATTATAAAACCGTAAACATTTATAAATTCAGCAAGCAGTTTTCGCAGACGCACTATGTACCCTTCCTTGACGCTTATTCAAAGGCGCTCGGCAACAACGAATACTACGAACAGGTTCTGCGCGTTATCACCATGCTCGATAATCCTGAAATTAAAGCGAAAAGATTATCGGGTCAGCGCTGGTATGAAATTGACGATGCTCAGGATCTGGATATCGCGACCTCGATTTTTACAGCGGATCCGGGGCAAAAGCTCAGCCTGATGCAGAGCAGATACGGCGGATATTGGAGATATCCTCAGCTTATTGACTTCTGCTATCTTGTCAACCCGTATTTTCCGCCGAAAAAGCTGACCGACGAAATCAAGGCGAGCTTTGAAAAGCTCCTGACCCAGTATCCGTCGGGAATGAAGGTCAACTCTCTGCTCGCGGCAAAGAACTTTTCCGTTCACAGTGGAAATATCATTGTCGGCAACGGCGCCGCCGAGCTTATCAAATCCTTTATGGGCGTAATCAAGGGGAAGTGCGGATTTGTACGTCCCACCTTTGAGGAATATCCCAACCGCTATGATGAAAATGACTCGGTTATCTATACACCCGATAATCCCGACTTTTGCTATTCCGCCGAGGATCTGACAGAATATTTCGGCGACAAAAGCATCGAGACCCTTGTGGTTGTGAATCCCGATAACCCGTCGGGAAACTATATCCCGAAAAGCGGTTTGATGAAGCTTATCAAATGGGCGGAGGAGAAGGGTATACGCCTTGTTATCGACGAATCCTTTGCCGACTTCTCTGATGAGATCAATAACACGTTGATCGATCAGAAGCTTTTGGACGAAAATCCCCACCTCTTCGTTGTAAAGAGCATTTCAAAATCCTACGGCGTTCCGGGATTAAGGCTCGGCGTGTTTGCCTCGGGAAATGCCGATGTGATTGCGCGGATGAAAAAAGACGTCGCGATATGGAACATCAACTCCTTCGCCGAGTTTTATTTGCAGATCGAGGAAAAGTATCATAATCAGTATTTGCTTTCCTTGGAAAAAATCAAGGCGGAGCGGAGCCGCTTCCAATCGGAGCTGTCGATTATAAAGGGTCTGCGCATAGTGCCGTCACAGGCAAACTATATCTTGGTTGAGCTTGACGGAATAAGCGCGACTGAGCTCGCGAAAGAACTGCTCGAAAAGTATGATCTTTTAATCAAGGATCTCTCCACGAAAATAAAACGCGGTCAGTATGTAAGGATCGCGGTAAGAGATACCGAGGATAACAATAAGCTGCTCAAGGCTCTTAAAGAAGTAATAAACAAATATTAGATAAATGGCTTTATTTGTTACCCCAATATTACCACAATATTTATTATAGAATCAAATAAAATATCTGCCGGATATGAACCGAAAGGCTCGTTTATCCGGCAGATTTTTCTTTAGAGGGTTTACTTTATTTGATTCTGTCTATTCGGAGGAAAGCGTCTCGGCACCATTTGAACACTGCCGAAAATGCCGTGTCAAAATCATAATCGAAGGGCAGCTCCGAAATTGAAAGCATTTCACGGTCGGGATCCGAAACCGAAGCCTTCAACTCTTTCTTTGTTGATACGAAAGCTCCGCTTTCAAGATAGTGAATATTCTGTATCAGAAAGAACAGCCCCTTGCAGGTGCCGCGAAGCTTCGCAGTGTTTTTTTCGCGGTCGGAGTGTATATAACGGTGACAAAGCTCGTGATAAAGGTTTCCGAGACTCAGCTTGACATAGTTTATCTCGTCTTTTCTTGAAGCGTCAGGCAGGAAGTCGCGCAGCGCTCCGTATAAATCTTTTGTTGTGTGTTTAAGCTGGCAGACCTCAAGCGGATTCCACCGTGTAATTTCATCTCTGCCGCAAATGAAGCCGCACGACTTCTCGCAATTTCCGATTTTCAGCAGTATTTCCCGATAGGCGTCCATGTCTTTTACGGAGAAGCTTTCAAGAATCGCCATAACATCAATATCGCTGTGTTCATCAGCCTCGCCGCGCAAATAACTGCCCTGCAGGCCGATATATAAAAGCCTTTCGCCGAAAACGGAACGGCACTCCGAAATCAGATTGTTAAGATATTTGTTAATATCAATCATAGTATTCACAGTAGCTCCTCAGATCCTCTATTTTTAATTTTGATTGTTTATAAATTATTCCAATGGAAACAAATTCCTGTTGATATCCATTCCGAGGGGAGCTTCACAACGCGCAAGCTCGCGTCGGTAAAGCATAATTCACGTATTATCGTTCCCGAAACATAATTTGCCATACATTGATCCGATATATCAGCGTCTCTGACAAGAATAGCAATTCCGGGGAAGATGTCATTGATGACAGCTTGAAAACTATCAAGATCAAACTTAGGCTTGTTTTCTTTTTTGCTTGTGCTGTCGTTTTGCTTTTGATTCTTCCTAAATATTCCAAACATGCGCTTTTTTTCCTTTCATACTTTTGAAAAATTATCATGTTGCATTTCCGGACAAGAGAACAACCGTCTCAACGTGCCTCGGAGCAGCAGGTCAAATAAAAAGACTTGTATTCGACCCACTGGTTCATCCCAATGAAGGAATGGGCAATTCCCCGGTACGGGTCAGGGTCGAGACAGTAGGATGAATATCGGCAGAGCGATAAACGGGAAGTTGTCGGTATCAAAGTGCCATTATTTCATCCGCTATTTCACAAACGGTCTTATTGCTTGTTTCAATTTTTATCGTATCAAGAGCTTGATACATAGGAATTCTTGCAACACTTCTACCAATAACATCAGCGGTGCGAATCTCTCGTGCCACATCTGCCTTTAATCTATTTTGTAGATTCATCTCATCGACAGTAAGTGAGATTTTCTTGACCATGCAATTTTCTGTATCAAGTTCGTTAATAATTCCGTCAATAATGGATTGCTCGTGCATTACCCAACAAAAAATGACATTTTCATAAGCAGAACAGTGAATAAAACTATTCAGCAAATAGCAAATATTGTGTACTACCATCGCTTTCGTTTCATCGGTCACTTGAAATGGACTGGCATCCCAACACCAATCGCCATCAAGGAATACGCTATTATTCAAATCTTTTTTTAACTGTTGGCTTACTGTTGTTTTGCCAACTCCCATTGTTCCACCGATTAAATAAAGTGTTTTCATAGATAGCCTCGCAAATCCCGATTTGTCGCTCAGATATGGATTTTAACGTCGCCGAAATCAAACAATCCATTTCCTTGCTTCAGTTGCCCGTTCCTCTCTATCTGCGAAAAATCCCAGCCTTTGATATGGGCTATTTCTTCTTCACTTTTCCATATTCTTTTCAGTTCACCATTCGTCATATCGTTTCTCGCTCATTTTTCCGTACGGGTAATCAATACCACCGTCTCAACATGCCTTGGGACAACAGCGTGAATAAAATGGCACATATTCACGCTGTCCACACAACCCTCGGCGTCAGGAATATGCCGTTGACCAGTTGAGTTAGAGCGCCCGGATTGATTGCATAATTCTGGTAAGCCTCAATTAGTCACTAAAAGATAACCTATAATCGGCCCGACAAATATTGCTAAATAAATAAGAGTTATCCATGGTTGATAGTCAATATAGAACTCTTTGAACGACAAGCTCCACGGATGCTTGATTATTACCCATCCGAACAGATCAAATACAATACATATACTTACCCATACGGCTCCGGTGATCAGAGCTTCACCGATCGATGGGTTAGATAATCCGCTCAAATATATCCAACCAAAATTGAGAAGCATATAATGTTATACAAAGGATGCCATGGCTTTGTTCTTTCATAACCCTCGCCCATCCCCGGACTGTCTTTCATTGATTTCATATGTAAAACAACTATGTTAAAAATAGTGTGTCCTATCCCTATCAATGTGACAATAATATAACTAATCCAGAACCATAACATAGACATACCAAAGTTTTGCATTTATTCAATCTTCCTTTAAACTATATTTCGCCACCAAAACAAGTAAACAGATGTTAATACCCGGCTCGAGTGATCAACACGACAGTCTCCACATGCGACGAGTGATCAATACGACTGATTCAACATGACCCGACACGACACTAAATACGTCTACAATCTTATCCGTTATAGGAAACTGGCCCACTACAACCTTATAACGATACCCCTTCAAGGTAGTTTCACCTTTTAACGATTGTGCCGTTCTGTCATTTCCTCTTTACTCAGCTTATCAAATTGCTTCGATAATAGGCTCTATATACGACTTATCAATCCAATTCCCTTTTTCATTTTCCCCTACCGCCATTAGTGCCTTTTCCCATATCTCATATTCATCAGGTTTTTTCTTTGATACTGCCTTACGAAGCATTTTACATAGTGTTCTGTCCTTAAAAGTCATACCATTCATATCAAAAGATCCCCGGCAATAAAAGCATGGAATACCGGCAAGCTCTCCTTTAAAATTGCGCTGTACAACTGCCTCATACGCATCCGGCTCATAAGGAGATGCGCCGCAACAGAAAACGATTATTTTCTTGCCCTTAAGCTTACCTATATTTTTCTTTAGGAAAGATAGCCCTGCTATTCCGGATGCATAGATGCCTCCACCCAGAATAATAACATTATGATCTGAAAGTTTCTTTATATCTACCTCATCTGTCTTGATGCACGAGAATCCGGTTCTCTCCGAAATCCAGTCTGCATACTGCTTTGTAGCCCCGTACTTTGATTTATATAAAATGATTCCGCTCATATTCTTTTCACCTTCTCTTTTTTATTCGTATATAATGCTGCTTATTCTCCATTATCAATTTCTTCGTAATCAGCAATTACAGTAACTCTTTCTTCTCCAAGTACCCTCTTTATTGTAATCTTTCTGTAACGTCTTGTTGTGAAAAAGCCTTCAATATCCGTATATCCTGTTGATGATGTAAAAGGTTTTGTATCAGAACCAAACAAATAATAAATACATTTCAAAATCCATGTTTTACCGGTATTTGACCTGCCTTGTATGATATTCAATCCATCTGTAAACTCTACTACACCATCAATCATTTTGGCTCCGGATACACGTAGCTTTTCAATCATGAAGTTTTGCATCCTTAGGTCCCCCTTGACTCCGTTGCTCTGTCGCTAATATATTGTAGGATTCCATCATCTGCATAGTTAGCAAATCTCCTGCTTACTATTTTTGCTCCTACAACGTATGATCTAGCATAAGGTGATTGTATACCTTTTACTACCTCCCTACCTCTATCATTAATGCTGTATTCAGGTCTAAATGTACCGTTTAACGGTAGTTTCTGAATAAGCCTTTAAATTCAACACTTTTATTCTCTGTATGTATTCACCCTTGTCATCAATACTACCGTCTCAAGCGTTGTTTCGTTGTCCCAACTCAAATCTGTCGTTTCTTTTTCGTCATAGAATACAGGAAACCGGAATTTGATGTGCTTCAAAAAGCGACCGTCCGGCTGCTCCTGTTCAAAAATATCTACGCGCTCCACAAAACAGTTGAGAAACTCTTTCTTCTCGGAATCGGAAAAACGGTTGTAAAACTCGTTGAAGTATAAGAGGAACTGATAGATATTGTTTTCGGAAATCCTGTCTTGACGGATGTTAAGGATCCTGGTCTCCGTTTCTTCGATTTGCTGTTCTACGGAACTGATCTCGTCATAGAATTTATACAGACGGTTTTCCATATCCGAATACATCCGTTCATAGTGCTTGTCCGTTATATCAAGACTATCCATTTGCTGTCCCAATCTGTCCTTTGCGCCGTTTAGCTGCCGCAATTGTTTATGCAGTTGTGCCAGCTCTTTTTCTAACTCCTTTGTATCTATTTGAGCACCGATTTTCTGACGAATCGCTTCTTCAAATTTCGGTTTATTGACAAGATCACCGATCACCTCTGCAACGGCATTATCGACTGATTCTTGTTTCCACTGACGCTTATAACCGCATTTGTGACCGTTCACGGTCGTGCGGTGCTTACACTGATAATAATAGTAATCCTTATAAAAAGAACCGTCGCTTTTCTTCTTTCGATTGACATTGCCGTACATTCCGGCACCGCAGATCGGGCAGCGCAAAATTCCTGACAGTATGTTCTCCCGTTCGGGATGGTAGGCTTTCTCAAATTTCTTTCCTGATTCCTGACGCTTTTTTTGAGCCAAGTGCCAATCCTCCTCCAAGATGATCGCCTCATGTATACCGTCATATATCGGATAATCCTCTTGCTTGACGATATGGAATTGGTTTCTTGTGCCGGCGATTTTCTCAGTCTTGCGGCGACCATAGGCAAGCTTTCCGCAATAAACAGGGTTTTCAATCACCCTCATAACAAAATTTGCAGAAAACATATCCAAGGTGTTATTCTGACGCTTTTTCTTTTTGTAGCCGTGTTCATTCAGATAGGCGGCTATGGAGTTAGCGCCCATATTGGTATTGATGTATTTATCAAATATGATGCGGATAACCTCTGCTTCATCTTCCGCTATTTTCAATTCGCCGTTTTCAAGTTGATAGCCGTAAGGAGCAAAGCCGCCGTTCCATCTTCCCTCGCGGGCTTTTTGTCTGCGACCCTCCATTGTCTGAACAAGGATGTTTTCACGTTCTATCTCGGCAACAGCGGATAATACGGAAATCATCAGCTTGCCGCTGTCCTTTGAACTGTCGATACCGTCCTCTACACAAATCAGATTCACGCCGTAGTCCTGCATTCGCTGCAATGAACTAAGCACGTCAGCGGCGTTTCTGCCGAAGCGAGAGAGCTTGAATACAAGTACATACTGTACCTTATCTTTCATTGCTTCAATATCTTTCAGCATTTGAAGAAACTGAGGTCGCCCGTCAATGTTTTTGCCGGATTTACCCTCGTCGCAATATTCGCCAACAACGACCATTTCCTGAAACTCTGCATATCGTTTCAGCTTATCCTTCTGTGCGTCTAAGCTGTATCCGTCCACCTGCATAGAAGTAGATACTCTGGTATAAATATAACATTTAGTGTTTTTCATGTCAACTCAACCTCTAATAATTTACCGTTAAATAGGTTTGTCCCAACTTTATTATAGCGCATATAAAACTCTTTTGCAATAGGTTTAGTGAAATAGTTTAGAACGGCAAAAAAGCAACGCCCTACTCATTCAAAACAGCAGGACGTTGCAGTATTTTTATATCTCGTCTGTATCGATTCATTTGTTTTACACGCAGACAAAAGCTTAATTTGATTTGACCAACTCAATTGAGGCTGTCGCACTAAGCCCTAACAAAAAATAAAAGACCGGGTAGCCCGAAAAGGGTTGCCCGGTCAGTGCTTTTACTGTATAATTATATTGCCTAAAACCACACAGAAAGCAGGTTAATTATACAATGAAAGTTTTAAGAAATCAACTGGTTTTGCCGTTAAATTTTGAAATTTTAATCGACGAGAATGATCCGGTGTGGAAACTGACAGAAATTTGTGACGGTTTGGACTACACGCGACTGTATGATGAATATCTTCGTCACTGGCGAGCAATTGATCCGGTTGTTCTTTTTTAGATTCTCGTATTCGCATATATGAATGGCATTTATTCAAGCCGCGCAATAGAACACGCCTGCAAAACCGATGTGCGATTTATGTGGCTGCTGCAAGGTCAGCCTGCTCCCGATCACGCAACCTTTGCGCGTTTTCAAAACGAAAGGCTTGTGGGAGTAATTGAGGACTTGTTCTTTCAGCTCATTGAAAAGCTGCACGAGCTTGGCGAGATTCAATTTCGCAATATTTTTATCGACGGTACGAAAATCGAGGCAAACGCAAATCGCTACACTTTTGTTTGGGCAAAGTCAGTAGAAAAGAATCTCCAAAAGCTCAACGCAAAAATCAATTCCGAGCTGCCTGTCTTGTGCCAAAAGTATGGCTTGTCCGAAATCTCGACGCTAACAGATGTTGTAGAGTTTCTGTTGTCAACGAGAAATCTTCTCGGAATAAAGTTTGTCTATGGAAAAGGAAAGCGCAAATCGGATTTGCAGCGTGATTATGACCGCATTTATGAGTATCTTGAAAGAATCAGCCGATACCATGAAAACCTGAGAATACTCGGAACAAGAAAAAGCTATTCCAAAACCGACCTCGACGCGACCTTTATACGGATGAAGGAAGACCATATGAAAAACGGTCAGCTCAAACCGGCATACAATGTGCAGATCGGTGTTGAAAGTGAGTACATCGTCGGTTTAGGCTTGTTTCCGAATCCGACAGATACCACCACGCTGATTCCGTTCTTAGAAAGGCTGGCAAAAGGAACCGACAGAAAGTATGAAAATATTATCGCCGACGCGGGATACGCAAGTGAAGAAAACTACACTTACCTTGAAGAGAGCGGGCAAAACGCCTACATCAAGCCCGCCGATTATGAGATTCGCAAAACGCGCAAATACAAGCAGAATATCTACCGCGTTGAAAATCTCAGCTATGACGAAGTCGGCGACTTCTTCACCTGCCCCAACGGGAAGAAACTGAATCACACTTACGACAGCAAGCGCAAAACACAAAACGGTTATGAAGTCGTAAAATCCTATTACATTTGCGAAAACTGTGAAGGTTGCCCTCACCGCCAAAAGTGCTACAAAGGTAAGTACAGCAACCGCAAGATCGGATTCTCTAAAACGATGGCACGGCAAAAGGCAGAAGCAACCAAGAGGATCACTACCGAAGAAGGAATCCTCCTGAGAATGAACCGCTCTATTCAGGTCGAAGGAGCTTTTGGTGTCATAAAGCAAGATCGGGATTTTCGCCGCTTTTTTGTACGAAGTAAAGACAAAACCGAAACACAGTTTTTCCTGCTCGCATTTGCTTTCAACATCAAGAAACTATGGAACCGAACACTTGACGAACGTTTAGGTGTGGATCTGTTCAAAAAGGAGGCTGCATAAATCCGCTGAATCTTTCAACATTTGACAAAAAGAGGATGGAAAACTCCACCCTCAGGTTTGTTGCGCATTGTTGCAAGCTTAACATTCAATAATTCATTCAAGGCTAAAGGCTACCGCAAAATTTTTCGATTTGCGACAGCCTCTTTTTCGTCGTCCTTATAGGTTTCATAAAATTGTTTCATCCGATATAGTCCGCGTCGGTTAAAGCCCTTGATCTGTGGATAATTCCTGGAAAAGAAATCCGCGAGCGACTGAATATAGGAATCACCATAAGAAGCATTTTCCGATTGACGGCTAATGTATTCACCAACGCGCCAATACATCATAATAAGCTCTTCGTTGACTTTTCTGAGAGCATTTTTCCGTGATTCTTCAATAATATGAATGATTTCATCAAATTGCTTATCGTTATCAAATTTCTGAATTGTCATTTGAAGTCTCACCTCAACTATATCTTAGCAGAAAACAGAGGATATTTCAATCATAATTTTGAAATCAAGCTATTCCCTCGGTTTTGTTCGATTGGTTGATGATCGCAGTTTTCCCTTTTTTCTCCACTTCTTCGAGGAACTCTTTCCCGTATTTATTCATCATTCGTACCAAAAAATCCACGCAACGCTCAAATGCTGCATCTTGTTCGGTCATAAGTTCCTCCTTCCGCAAAAATTGCCATTTTTCGACAGACAAAATGTGCTATAATGAATTTGCAACCTTTATCGGTCTGTATTCATTCTAACTCAAATGACGCTTAACCGCATTGAGCGGAAATTGACCGCAAATTGACTATTTTGGAGGAAAAACATGGAGCGATGTGATTTCAGCTCTGTTATATTGATTATTAGAAAGTATATCAGCGAGAGCCGAGAGATTAATCAAACAGACTTGCTTTATGAACTGTTTGATACCTTTACCAAAGATTCACAGAATATCGATTATGTTTTCGACAACGGGCTTGTGTGCCGCTGGTTCAAAGGCGTAGCCAAAATCAGCCCACAGATCACAAGGTATTATACGGATCACAGCAAGAGAAAATGTCTGTCCGCTGATATTGAGCAAAACATTCTGCCGATGATGGTCGACAGCGACATGGCAGTTCGGGATATCTACGATCTGGTGGTATATGATACAAACATTTCCGACGGCGTAAAACAAAAACTGACCGCGGGTTACCCGTTTTCCAACAGCAAAGAAAAAGCAGATTTTCTATGCGCTGTACTCTGCTTTTCGATGGAGCGCAGCTTCATCAAACGCGAAACCGGTAGCAAAAAGCTAAAGGAAGGAAAAGCCCTTTCTCCTATTGTAAACGACGTGATCTTTGGTGCTGATGTTCCCAAGCCGTGCCGCTGGTTCTGCGGCAGAGACAATGAGCTTGATGAACTCCACGACCAACTGAGCGAAAACAGAAAAATCTTTCTGCAGGGCATACCCGGAATTGGCAAGAGCGAGCTTGCCAAAGCCTACGCGAAGAAACACAAAAAGGACTACACCAACATCATCTACATCAATTATTCCGGAAGCTTGAAAGCAGATATTGTCAATCTGGATTTTGCAGATGATTATAATGCAAGCGAGCCCGAAGCGGAACGATTCAGGCGACACTCCCGTTTCCTGCGAAGCCTGAAAGACGACAGCCTGATCATCATCGATAACTTCAACGCCATTGCGACCGATGAAGAATTGTTGAGCGAAATTCTCGAATACTCCTGCCGTATCCTGTTCACGACGCGCAGTCGCTTTGACGATTATGACACCTACACCATCGAAGAAATGCCGGACGACGAGCTGCTTGAATTAATGGGCAACCTATTTACGGACGCAGACAAATATCAAGCGATTCTGAGCGAAATAATCCAAACGGTTCACGGTCACACCTTTGCCGTGGAACTGGCGGCGCGTCTGTTAGAGGTTGGCATTTTAGAGCCGGATCAATTGTTGGAAAAGCTGCGCACCGAAAAAGCAGCTATGGACAGCAAGGATAAGGTCAGCGCAAAGAAAGACGGCAAAAGCAAAAAGGCAACCTATTACACGCATATTCATACACTTTTCTCGCTGTACAAGCTTTCCTCAGCCGAAACATATATCATGTGCAATCTCGCGTTAGCACCACGCAATGGCATTGCCGCAAAGCTAATCGCACTGTGGCTCAAGCTTGAAAACATGAACTTCATCAACGAGCTGATTGAAAGAGGATTTGTGCAACTGCTGCCCGGGCAAATAATCGTTCTTCACCCGATGATTCAGGAAATAGCCCTCGACGAAACAAAACCGTCGGTAACCAAGTGCAACACCCTCCTGAAAAGTATTCAGCATATCTGCCTGCGACACGGTGAAGATGTTCTGTATTATCGACAGCTGTTCGACACGATCGAAACGATCATCGATCTGATAGAGAATGATGATATGGATTTTTACCTTCGCTTTTTGGAGGACGTTTTCCCCTATATGGAAAAGTATGAATT
>JBGUPW010000072.1:0-5090 GCA_045130495.1 Ruminococcus sp.
TATGTCCGTCCTGCTCCTCAACCTGAGAAGGATTGAGAAGCTGAGGGCGGAGATATTGTTGCTCTTTGCCCGTAGTTTGAAATTTGGTTTTGTTCAGTAGATATTATTTATCAACTTTTTGAGTGGAAGCATCTCTAAATGAACATTTTTTTGATACACACTCTTTCATTTCAAATTGATCATCAGATATTACAACACACGTCCAAGGAATTCTAAGTTTATTACAAATCCCAATTACTCTTGAACGTTCTTCTTTTTCCATTTTACAACCGAGATAAATCTTATTGATATCAAAGAATCGATAATTATAGTCTTTTTTAGCGTTTTCATATGTCAAAAGTCGCCATTCTTTTTGATACTTCCAATCTAAGCTTTTGCTTAAAAGTCCATATTTATAAATGTTCCACAGATCCTCTTTTTTATGATTTCCTTCATCTAACGAAATAAAGAAATCAACAAGGTTTTTGCGTGAATCAGTATATATTACAGGGAAAATATTGTTAATTATATCGCTGTATTTTTTATAGTCATCAGACCATTTGTACTCAATACAAAAGCCTTTGTGATTATTAGCATAGTGCGACCACATCAACATTGAATAAGGAGTTTGAGTAAAGCAAGATATTCTTATTTTATCATATATCAATCGAACACTATTTTTATATTCGAAGTCTATAGTTTTGTTGATTGCGTTTTGATAACTCTTTTCATTAGATTCGCTTTGTGTAAGTTCAAGTTTTAAGAAATTAATAAATAGTTTATCTTTTAAGTTTTCTAATTCATTACTGCTATCTGTAGATATTATACTATCCAAAGAATTGCCGGACATAATATGATTAAATATACGAAGAGCTAATTGATATGAAATCATCGCAAAATCCCAGCTTGCTTCAACTTTCAAACCACAGTGCATAGCAAGCTTTTTTATAAATCTATAAGAAAATTCAGAGGGATTTACACAGTAATTACAATCATATGGATCATCAAATTTAATTGGATTTTGAAGAAAAACTGTATTATTTTCAATAGCTTCAACAGAATGATTTTTGCCATCGTTCGTTGAGTTTGGAAAATATTTATACAAATACTTCGGATGACTATTTACAATACTTAATGTAAAATTATCCCAGGTTATCTGATTGATTTGTTCTTCGTTATATAGTATATCGTTTATATAATAAATAGACATTATTACCTCTATAATACCATACTATCCAACTGCTCCCGAATCTCATCAAACCCGCAATTCAAATCCAGCGTTTTCACGCTGATTTGGTTGCCGCTCATTTGATAGGTATTATCGGGAACAATTTGTTCGTCTGTTTTGGCGTAGAGCAACATTCCCGAAACGGTGACTTGCCTGTCCTTCAGCTCTTCCTGCTTGTTCTTGACATAGGTAAAAATCTGATATAGATTTGCCGAGTGGACTGTCGCCTTATCAAACCGCTGCTGTGTAGTGTGGGCGTAGTATTTTGCGTCAATAATCAGAATACTATCGTCCTTTTCGAGCACGATATCCGACTTCATAACTGGGAGCATATCGCTGTAATCGTCATCGAGCTGCCAAGGGATTTGCGGTGCGCCAACTGTCAACTCAGGGTGCTCCTTGCGGTAATACTCCAGAATAAACTTCTCATACAGGCGGTGCATACGCTGCTCGTCGAGAAAGTCCATCAGCTTTGTCGTGCCGTCCGACTGTGTTTGCAGCAAGCCCTTCAAAATCAGATAACAAATCGAAACTAACATACGATAGGTTTGATTATTGCGGTCATAGCGCAGATTCCAGTTGATACTGTAAATCGGTAACGGCTCAACATTGCTCAAAAACACCAACAGCTTTTTCATTTCCTTTTTGCGGCTCTTGTCAACGTCTGCCACCATCAGGCGCAGCATTGTCGTCTTGATGATGCGGTTCATATATGCGTTTTCGGAAAACTCATCGTAGGAGCAAACGACTTGCCGCTTGATAATGGAGTTCGTTTTCAGCGATTCCGATATTTCCATTTTACCACGCAGCGCCGTCAGCGGTTCACGCTTCGGGATATAGTCCTTCATCAGACCTCGCTTGAGCTGCTTCGACAAGCCTTTGATCAATATTGCGGCACACAAATCTGCCACATTCTCAAAATGCTCTGTCGCCACGCTCTTATACCCCTGCTCGTTCAGTACCTGAAATGCGTAGGAGAGCATATAGTAGATATTTTGAATCGGGATCACTTGACAGCACTCCTCAAACGTTCAGACCATTCTTTAACTTTGGAAGGCTCGTCAAACCAATACTCTTTGAGTAAGGGGATGATCTCAAACTCCACAATATCGTTCAGTGTGTTTTCCTTGATTTCTTCAATATCACAGAAATAGCTGTGACCGATACAGAACCCCTCACCGAGAGAATCGTCGTCGGCAATCCTCTGATTCAAACTGATAACGCAGTCAATCAGTTTATTGAATTTGTCATTTTCCAATCCGTATTGGTATTCCCTAAAGCCCTCTGATTCAAACGCGGGCTTCATTTCAAAGAACGCAAAACGCCTGCGGAGCGCATAGTCGATCATCGCCAAACTTCTGTCGGCTGTGTTCATCATACCGATAATATAAACATTTTTCGGAACAGAAAACTTATCCGAAGAATAGAGCAACTGTATATCATTGCCACGCTTATCGGCTTCAATCAGCATAAACAGTTCTCCGAAAATTTTGCTGAGGTTACCACGGTTTATTTCATCTATAATGAAGAAATAGTCGTTTTCTTTATCGTCGGACGCTTTTTTGCAGAAGTTGTAAAAAGCGCCTTTTTTTATCTCGAAATTCATTCCCGTACTTGACGGACGGAAGCCCTCAACGAAATCCTCATAGGAATAGCTTTGATGGAATTGGACCAACTGTACACGCTCGGGATCCTTAACGCCCATCATCGAATAGGCAAGACGCTTTGCGGCATAGGTTTTACCGACACCCGGAGCACCTTGCAAAATAACATTCCGTTTCTTTCTGAGCAGTCCTACTAAAGTGTCGTACTGTTTTTCGTTGATATAAACGTCTGCGAGGAAATCTTCTTTGGTATAGGTGTTCAGCGGTGTTTCGTCGACGTCAATATCATCGTCATCATCTTCTGTATCAAACATCGCATTGAGCTTTTCAACATATTCCGTATATTGGGTAATGTCGGTCAGCGTTTTCATTACCGCCTGACCGGGATGCTCCCATTCGCCGATATCTGTCCATTTTACTTTACGAATGTTGTTATACTCATCATCACTGCTATCATCAAACATATAACCGGATTCAACAACACCACGACCGATTATTTTATACATACCTTGCTTTGCAAAAACAATATCGCCCGGTTTCATCTCATTGGCAAACTGCCAAGTTGCAAGCGCTGCATTGCGGTAAGGCTTGTTGTCACCGTAGGTGTCCTGCATAGCAGCTTTCATTTCCGATTTTGAAGTGAAACGTGTCAAATCACCGATTTCACCCCAACCGATGAGCATAATTCCTTTCTCGGTACATTCACTCCACTTTGAAGCATTATTGCCAGGCGAGAAAATCCAATAACGCTTTGTATTTACATCTTCGTCAGCGAGAGCTGAGCCTTTATCTTCTTTATCCTGTTGATTTTCTTTTACGATTGTCTTGAATATCTCTGACGCTAATTCATCAGTCATATTAACACTCCAACCGCTCTCAGTGAGCTTCCAAACGCCACGAGTGCTGTTATCTAAATAACCTCCTCTGACAAGGTACTGCCTTGCCCAAGCAACATCGTTGTTGAATTCAGGCGTTTGCGTTTTGCCGATGACCGCACTTGTTTCTTCCTCGGTCAACTTTTCATTTTCTATAATTTTCTTTCGTGCTTCTTTCGGAGTCGCAGAGCCGCCTAAATCTTTGAGCGCCTGCAATAGAGGTCTGAACCAGCGCAAGAATTTAGCGCCGGAATTTGACGATGAATCTTCCGTCAGTTTTTCATATCCGTCGTCCTGTTTGGAAACATTCCAAGCGCTAAATGATAAAGCGGAAAGTGAATCATAGGGAGAATTATCGGAATGAATATAGGAAAGGCACTCGTCACATATAGCGAGATATTCTTCTGCTTCGGGCATAGATTTCAAATTCCTTACCCTTGCAACAACAGTCTCAGGTAAACTGTCGTTGTTAATTATAAACCACCTGTTGCGTGAATCCAGATTCAAAAATCTGTTAGGGCGAATCCAATATAAGCCCATTGAAAGATTCCACTTTACCCCTTTTTGATAAAGGGAAGCATTAAACGAATTTGAAAACTTCTCTCTGAGTTCAGGCGTGTCTGAACTTGAAAGTGCTAAAGCATAAGCGAAAACGTCCCAAAGATTATCAATATCGTGTTCACCACGACCGTTTCCAAACCAATAGAATGTAGCCATCTGATTGTTCAACACAGGGATACCGTCAAAGTATGTAGGTACAGGCGAAGAAACTTCAAACAAATTCTTTATTGCTGTACAAATTTTTACTCTGTTTGCATCGGTAATTCCTTTATTGAATAAGCCGAACGTTGTAAATGGATCAATGTCTACAATCTCATTATCACCATTTTCGTTGCGTTCGAGTGTCGGCAGTTTTATCCCTGTAACCTCATAAACCTGCTTTATTTTTTCAATCAGCTCCTGCCGATTGTCCTTATATGCAAGTAGCTTATCTGCAAACTCCTCATAAAATGCTATCCAGTCAAATTGATTCTTAGCGCTCATACTATCGCCCCTTGATGATTGATAATTCTATCATATCATATAATAAAACAAATTAACAGACATAAAAACGAAAAAGAGAATTTTTTTATAGGTCTTATGTGTCCCTAACAAACGTGTTTTTCTCGGTAGAAGTAAAAACGCACTGCTTGTTTAGACGTGACATCTTAAATGCGCTAACATTTGTCGAGCGAATTTTCTAAATTCGCTTGACAACCAAACGAATGTTTGTTATAATTATTACTGTACACAAATCTGTTCACAGATTGTGTGCGGCAACTGAATAGTGATGAACTTATGAGTGTAAAGAGCTGACGAGCGCAGGAACATCACCTGCGGGCAGCGCAAAGCCAAAGATGCGCT
>JBGUPW010000073.1:0-38938 GCA_045130495.1 Ruminococcus sp.
TCATCGAGCACCTTTCCCTTGTTTTCTATAAATACACGGGTTCTGTCCGAACCCAAATCAATTGCGATATTCATAACTTACTCCCGATATTTAAGGCAATACCGCACAATTCGCGGCGCACGCCTTGCTTGAATCTTGTTCCGTCAGACTGTCCAAAAAATCTTGCCTTAATACAGGCTGTCCTCTCTTGTGAGGAAGTCTCTCAATGCGCTGTATCTCTTTGTTTGGCGGTTGTTGTTTACCATGTATTCCACTGTGCTCGGCGTTCCGACCAGAATCAGCGTCTTTTTTGCGCGCGTCACGGCGGTGTAAAGCAAATTTCTGTAATAAAGCTGCGGCGGCCCCGAGCACACGGGGATGATCACCGCGTCAAATTCGTTTCCCTGACTTTTATGTACCGTTACGGCGTAGGCAAAATCGAGGTCGGCGCAAGCCTCAAAGCTGAGCGCGGCGGTTTTGTCGTAAAAATTCACGCGCATATGCTTGCTTTTCCTGTCGATTTTTTCAATGATGCCGATATCGCCGTTGAACACTCCCTCGCCTGTTTCGCCGTTTTCGCGGAACCAGCGGATGTCGTAGTTGTTTTTAATCTGCATCACCTTGTCGCCCTCGCGGAAAAGCTTTCCGCCCACGGTGATTTCAGCCTTGCCCTCGGCAGCGGGATTCAGGCGGGCTTGCAGCTTGTGATTAAGCTCGGCGGTTCCCAGCTCGCCCTTTTTGGTGGGGGAGAGCACCTGAATATTTTCAAACGGGGAATAGCCGTAGGCTTTGGGCAGGCGCGTGTGGCACAGGTCGGAAATGACCTCGGTAATCTCCGATTTGACATTTCGGTTCATAAAGAAGAAATCTCTGTCGGTGCGGTTGAGCACGGGCATTTGACCGCTGACTATTTTGTGCGCGTTTGTGATGATAAGGCTTTGCTGCGCCTGGCGGAAAATTTCGTTGAGCCGCACCACGGGAAGAATACCGCTTTCGGTCAAGTCGCCTAAGATATTGCCCGGTCCCACCGACGGAAGCTGATTGGAGTCGCCCACCATGATAAGGCGGCAGCCCGGCGGCAGGGCGCGCATGACGCTTTCAAAAATACAGCAGTCTACCATCGACATCTCGTCAATTATAAGCGCCTCGCATTTAAGCTGATTTTTCTCGTTTTTGTTGAAAACGGGGTTGTCGTTTTTGTCCCAGCTAACCTCAAGCAGTCGGTGGAGCGTTTTTGCCTCGTTGCCCGTAAGCTCGCTCATGCGCTGGGCGGCTCTGCCTGTCGGGGCGGCGAGAAGCACCTTTTTGCCCCTGCTCTCCAAAATTTTGATTATGGCGTTCAGCGTGGTGGTTTTTCCCGTGCCGGGACCTCCCGTCAGCACGAGCATACCTTCGCTGAGAGCGGCGAAGATCGCCTGCTTTTGAAGCTCCGCGTATTGTATTCCGTTGCTCTGTTCAAGCTCCTCGACCGCCTGCTCAACATCTTTTTCCTGTTCGGCGGGGAAGGATAACATCATCTTCACGCGAGAGGCTATGTACATTTCATTCAGGTGAAGCTGCGGAGTAAAAACGAAATCCTTTCCGCCCACAATGTCGGCGATAAGGCTTCGGTCAAAAATCATTTCCTCCATACATTCGCTCACGCGTTCGGGAGAGGTCTGCAAAAAGCCCGTCGCGACCTGAACAAGCTTTTCCTTGGGCAGACAGGTGTGACCGTTGCCCTCGTTGTGCCGCAGAACATATCCGATTCCCGCCCGAATACGCACATTGCTTTCGTTTGACATATGCTCGCGCTTGGCTATCATGTCGGCGCACTCAAACGACACTCCGAACGAGCCGTCACACAGAATATAGGGATTGTCCTTGATGTGCTTAACGCAGTCGGTTCCGAGCGCGTTGTAAATTTTGATAGAGGAGGTGTTTGATATCCCGTACTCACCTAAATAAAGCATAAGCGTGCGTATGCCGGCGTTGGCTTTGAGCCGTGCGGAGAACTCCGTTGCTTTTTCGGTAGAAATGCCTTTCAGCCGCGCCACTCGCTCGGGTTGGTTCTCAATGATATCGAGCGTGCTGTCCCCAAACTCGGCGACAAGCTTCTGAGCGGTGGACGGCCCTATGCCCTTGATCGCGCCCGAGGACAGATAGCGCAGGATGTCCGCCGCCTCGGTGGGGCGGCACACCTCGCAGGCACGGGCGGAAAACTGCCTTCCGTAGCTTTTATGCTCGGTAAAAACGCCCGTGAGCACGACCTTGTCGCCCGCGCCTGTCTGCGGCATAACTCCCACGGCGGTAATATAATCCTCGCCGTCGGAAATTTCGAGCACGGTGTAGCCGTTCTCGTCATTTCTGTATACGATATTTTCCACAACTCCCTCAAGACGGAGCAGCTTTTCCTCGCGCATAGCGTCACCTTTATTGTTCGTTTTTATTATACCTTAAATTATAACTTATATTATTATACTCTATCAGCACCTCATTAATCAAGTGATTTTAAAAATTCCTCTTTCGTAATCAGATTTTCAAAGCCGTATTCCCTGCAAATGCCCTCGCAGATCCTCCGTTCTTTTTCATCGAGTGCGCGGTCAATGCAGACCGTACTCACAATTCCCCTGCCGTGCCAGCGCTGCTTAGACAGTGCGCTGCGCAGAACAAACTCGGCGTTCTTTTCGTCGGCGCGGATATGTGTGATGAACATAACCGTGCAGTCGTCCCGGCGGCAAAAAAGTCGGAGAGAAAGCTCTCTTAAAACCGCGCAGGCTCCGAATACCGCAAGCACCGCCACAACAGCGGCGTAAACAACATTCATTCAAATCACCTCGATACAGTTTATTTCGCAAAACCGCAGGCGTGATAGTACTCAAAAAAATCAAAATTATTTTTCGGTAAGTTGCATAGTTGTATGCAACTTTTTGGGTTTAGGTAGGTATAGTAGAGGGGAGTTGTACCCTCTTAAGAATGAAAAGGAGGACAATATGAGTATAAAACAACCAATCGTATGCGAGGCGGATCTGGCTTATCCCGCCGAAAGCAATCTGATTTCCGTTTCTCACACTGACGACATAAACACCGAGGTCATAGAGCTGACCGTTAAGCAGAACGGCGCGGAAATCGACCTCAGCGGAAAAACGGTTACGGCGCGCTATGCCGCACACTCGGCTCCGACGGTGCTTATCAATGACAATGTTAACTGTGAGGTCAGCCAAAGCGGTCATATTTTGGTTCCGTTTGACAACACGGTGCTCTCAGGCTACAGCGGAGAGATCGACATTGAAATAAGCATCTCGGACGGCTCCGACGTGCTGACGCTGCCCTATCCGCTGTGGGTAAGGGTGCGAGGCTCCATTCTTGAGAGCGCCGTGATAAGCGAGCGCACAAGGGGACTCGTGGCGGAGCTGCTCGAAAGCGTCAGAGCCGAGCTCGACCGCATTGACGGATACACCACTGAAGAAGAGGTTTTTGCGATTCTTGACGACGCTTTTTCGGGCACGCAAAATCTGAGTCCCGCGCTGAGGCTCGACAATGTTAACAGCCTGAACGAATATATTCTTTACTTTGTCGATTCCGATGACGTCCGTCACGAGCTTTTCAATTTTTCGCGCTTCTTTGCCGAAAAAGCTACAACTCTCGCGGGCTACGGGATCACGAATGCCTACACCAAGGCGGAGCTTGACGCGGTTCTTCCCGAAATGCTTTATCGGGTCGTTGAGAATTTGGCGGAGAAAATATCGGAGAACATCGATTATTTCACGCTTGACACTCAGACGCTCGACGGGGTGACCGTCACCGATCACGGCGACGGAAGCTACACCTTTAACGGCTCAAACTCCACCACCACGCTTTTCCCGTCATTTGCGATTCCCGAAGGCGCTTACACGGCGCGCATCGAGATATTGTCGGGCAGCGGAACAGCTCAGGGTGCGATAAAATACGGCAGCGGAAGCGGAACAACGTGGCTGAATACAAACAACACTGAGGCTGATTTGACCTTCAACTCCGAAACTCAGGTGTTTTTCAGACTCAACCACGGCGAGTTCACGAACTGGAAAATGAAAATTAGCATAACCCGTGAGGACGATATCACGGCAATTGACAAGGTGGCAAGAGAAGATATTTCGGGCTTGCAGACTGCCGTGAGCGGCAAAGCTTCCGAGGAGGAGATCACTGAGCTCAACAAAAAAATCGCGGCAGCTGACACAGGCAGAGAAATAGCGCAGGGCGCCGTGGGAATAAGCAAGCTCGACTTTGTAAGGACGGGCGACAACCTGTTTAACAAGGACGGAAACCACACGCCGAACAGCTATATAAACGCTTCGGGCAAAATCACGGACAGTGATTCATATTATTTGTCGGAATACATCAAGGTGAGCGCCGGCACGCAGTACAACGTTCACGGCTACTCGGGCAACGATAACTATACAAAATTAAGATGTGTTGCCGAGTATGATGAAAAGCTGACGTTTATTCAACGAACCGAAAATGTTTCCTTGAATTTTACGACCGGAGCAAACACCGCTTATGTGAGAATAGCTTTTCCGCCTGCCAACGCATATATGACTTACTTCGGAACAGAGGCTTACGGCGCTCAAAAGTTTGAGGCTGTTATTCCGTGCGAGCTGGTCGATATGGCTTCGATTCAGGATCAGATAAATACCATCAAAAGCAGCTTTTCCGCGCAGTCGGGACCGCTCTACCCTCTGACGGAGCCCGACGGCTTCACATGGAAAAATTCTCCGCTTCACGGAAAAATCCTCACCGATTTCCGCGGCGTTTATCAGGTCGATTTTGACGCGGCGGATTACAAAAACGATCTCGGCACGGTGCTTTATGTGTCGCCCAACGGCTCGGACAGCAACGCGGGAACGCCTGACGCACCGCTCGCGAGTATTTCAAGGGCTTATTCAAACGGCGCCGATACGATATATCTCTACCCGGGCATTTATAACCGCTCTACCTCGATTTTCGGCACTGCTATCAACAGAAACCTGAATATCATCGGGCTCGGCGACGGCGTTATCCTTTGCACGAGGGTGACGAATATCCCGAACAGCTCGGAATATTCCACAGGCGTGTGGAGATGTTGGTCGAACGGAACGACCTACCTCTCAAACGTTGTTGATATCGCTCACAAGACCGCCGACGGTCACTTCACGAAATACACTCGGATAGAAGGAGCAGACGCGGGTCAGGTGAAAGCGGCGGTTCAGGCGGCAGCCGGAAGCTGGGCGCTCGTTGAGGAAGCTGTTAACGGAAACAATAAGATCGTCGCTTATATCCATACTCTCAGCGGAGAGAATCCCATTGCCGGGAACGACGTTCTGCTGCTTTACAGCGCAGCGCCGTCGGAAAACAATGCATATCCGCTCATCAAAGTTACGGGCGGCAAGGTTTATTTTGAAAATCTGACCTGTATCGAGGGCAGCTCACCGCTTTTCGTTCAAAAGCAGGCAGGCGGCAGGAATATTGAAATTTACGCCAAAAATTGCAAGTTTTTCTATTCCCGAACGACCGAATATGACGCGTGTACGCTGTACGGCACAACGCTTTCGATCTTCCAGAACTGTGAAGCGTCGTTTAGCTTAAAAGACGGTTTCGGCTATCACATGGGGTCAAACAGTTCAACACCGCCGAAAGCGATTGAGATCAACTGCATCGGAGTCGGCAACGGCAACATCGAGGACGGCAACGACCAGGGAAGCACCATGCACAGCGGCGGCTCGATCATCCGAGTTCGTGATGTATGCTCCCAAAACTACGGCGCGAATTATGGCGATCAGGGCACGGGAACCGAATCATGGAATATCGGCTGCACGGGCTTTGAATCGCTGACAGATTATTCATATCCGGAAGCATCCGACGCACAAAAAACAAACTTTTTTGCCTACGGCAGCACAAAGGTATTCTGCGAGGGCTGTGTGGGCTTCGGCAGTCTGTACAACGTTTGCACGTCGGGAACCGGCACGATCTACCTGCGCAACTCCCGATTTGAAGGCACGCTCACAAAAGAGGGCATGACGCCGGTTTATTATTGATTTCCGTGTCTTACAAAAAACAGCCACTTGCTTTTTGAGCCGAAATAGTGTAAGATATAAAAAACACAGATTAGAGCAGGTGAATGATTTGAAGAAGATTATTGACGGTGACAGCACGGTAAAATCCATAATGGGCGCGAAGAAGGTCAAGCCCGATTGTGTTTATCGTTGGTCATGCTTTGCCGTTCCGTATACTCATAATGACAGGCAATATATATATAATAATTTTTCAAAGGTTTGCTTTGAAATTGAGCCGGACGAGCTTGATTTGCGGATCGAGGCGCGGTTCACGTCCGAACAGACAGCCGCAGACAAAAACCTGTCCGCGCTTGTATCGGATCTGTTTTTGGTTCCCGAGGATACTGACGAAACTGCGTCCTACGAAAAATACGCAGCTATGTGCCGAGCCATGCACACGGACAAAAAGGGCTATTCGTCCTATACGATTTTGCCGACAACCGCCTGCAACGCCAGATGTTTTTACTGCTTTGAGGAGGGCATGACCTTTGTCACGATGTCCGACGAGATTGTAAACCAAACGATCGAGTTTATCAAAAAAACGCGCAATCCCGAAAAGCCTGTAAAATTTACATGGTTCGGCGGCGAGCCGCTTGCGGGTGAAAAGATAATCGACAAAATCTGCGCCGCTATGCGTGAGGCGAATATCGAATTCAAATCCAAAATGATTTCAAACGGAAGCCTTATCACCGAAAAAATCATTCAAAAAATGAAAAACGACTGGAACCTCGGCGCTGTTCAAATCACGCTTGACGGCGTTGAGGAGGAATATAACCGCCGCAAAAACTATGCGTTCAATTACGTTTCTGCTTACTGGCACGTTCTTTCGAGAATCAAGCTTATCAACGAAAACGGTATAAGGCTGCATATCCGCGTAAATGTGGACGAAGGCAACATCGACGGCATACCTCAAATGGCGGAGGACTTGAAAAACTTCATTCCTAATCCCGAGCTTGTTAGTTTCGGCTTGACCCCGCTGTTTGATATTCACGAGGTTAAGGACGATTTGGCGGTTTGGCAGAGGAGCTTTGAGATCTCGGAACAGCTTGAAGCTATGGGCTTTAAAACGTCTGCCAATTACTCTATCGGCAAGGCGAAGGTGTTTTTCTGCATGGCGGATTCACCACACAGAAGCGTTGTTATTGCGCCCGACGGAAAGCTTTATCCGTGCGAGGACATTTCAAATATAGGGTCGATCGGCGACATTTTTGAAGGCGTTACAAACCGCGAGCTTGTAAACAGCCTGCAAAAACTCGAAAAAGCGCGCGAACAGTGCCGCGGCTGTTTCTCCTTGCCCGACTGTACGACCTTTTCTCGCTGCAAGAACCGCTCGGCAAGCTGTCGTTATTATACAAGGAAGCGGCTCGAAAAGGCGCTTGCCAAAAGGCTGGACAGCCTGAACGACGAAAATGATGACAAGGAAACCGAAATGATTTGTTAACGGAAGCCTCTGAAAATCCGATGTCGTGCAGAAGTGCGGAAGATTTATGGCAGTGTTTTGTCAAAACTCCGCGGTTATACTGACAAATATCAAGGGGTTTGGCAATTATTATAGGTATTCAAATTACTATCCGCTAATTATTCCGCTTATTATCCGCCGCAGGGTTTATTCTTTGCGGCGGATTATTTTATGCTTGATTCCGCGGCGCAAACGTGATACAATAATTACTACCGATATCAAGCTAAAAAAGAGGTATGAACAATGGAATACAAGTTTTCCGACAGGGTTTCAAATTTAAAGCCCAGTGCGATCCGTGAAATTTTCAAATATGCCGCCGACCCCTCCGTGGTTTCGCTTTCGGCGGGCAACCCTTCTCCCGACGCGTTCCCGACAAAAGCGATCGAGGAGATTTCCGCCAAGGTGCTGAAAGAAAATCCGATCTCCGTGCTGCAATACAGCGTGTCGGAGGGCTATACGCCCCTGCGCAATCACATGATGGAATATATGCGCCGCGAGCACAACACGGGCAGCGACAACGACGACATCCTAATCACCACGGGCGCCCAGCAAATCATGGATCTCTGCACAAAGGCGCTTGTAAACGAGGGCGAAACCGTGATCGTCGAGGCTCCGTCCTTCATCGGTTCTCTCAACACATTCAGAGCCTACAACGCGAAGCTTGTCGGGGTTACGGTTGAGCGCGACGGCATGAGCACCGTTGAGCTCGAAGAAAAGCTCAAGGCGAATCCGAACACCAAGCTTATCTACACCATTCCGAATTTCCAGAATCCATCGGGCGTGACAATGAGCCTTGAAAAGAGAAAAAAGGTTTATGAGCTTGCAAAAAAATACGGCGTTCTCATTATCGAGGACAACCCCTACGGCGATTTGCGCTACAGCGGAGAGAGCCTGCCCAACATCAAGAGCTTTGACACCGACGGTATCGTTATCTATGCAGGCTCTTTTTCAAAGGTTATCTCGCCCGGTCTGCGCGTAGCCTATACAATAGCGCCCAAGCCGATTTTCGGCAAGCTTGTGGTCTGCAAGCAGGGCAACGACGTTCACACAAACATCTGGTCGCAGTATATATGCGACGAGTTTATCACAAAATATGACTTTAACGCGCACCTTAAAATGCTGCGTGAGATCTACACAAAGAAAGCGCAGTTCTGCATGGAGCTGCTCGACAAATACTGCGCTCCCGCGATCACCTATAATAAAATCGACGGCGGACTCTTTATCTGGTGCGATCTTCCGAATGATGTCGATATGCCCGCCTTCTGTAAAAACGCCGTGCTCAACAAGGTTTGCGTTGTTCCCGGCAACGCCTTTCTCACCGACGAAAACGAGGAATGTCACAGCTTCAGAATCAATTTTTCAACACCAACCGACGAACAGCTTGAAAAAGGAATTCGCATTTTGGGAGAGCTCGCAAACGCCTGATACTATTTTCAATCAGACCGCTTAAAAACAGATGTTAATGGGCTTTGCTTGAAGATAGCATAAGCTCATAAATAAAGGAGAAACACACAATGGAAAACACAGAAAAAAAGCAAGTCGTGTTCAGCGCGATCCAACCCAGCGGCACCATAACCTTAGGCAACTATTTGGGCGCGGTGCGCAACTGGGTCACCATGCAGGACGAATATAACTGCATTTACGCGCTCGCCGACCTTCACACCATAACCGTTAGGCAGAACCCCGCGCAGTTCCGCAAAAATATTCTTGAAGCATACGCCTCTGTGATGGCGTGCGGAGTTGATGTTGAAAAAAGCATTTTCTTCATTCAAAGCCATGTTCACACCCACGCCGAGATAGCGTGGATACTCAACTGCTACACGCAGTTCGGCGAGCTCAGCCGCATGACGCAGTTCAAGGACAAGAGCGCAAAGCACGCCGACAACATCAATGCGGGTCTGTTCACATATCCCGTGCTCATGGCGGGCGATATCCTGCTTTATCAGGCTGACAAGGTGCCTGTTGGAGCCGACCAGAAGCAGCACATCGAGCTTACCTGCGACGTAGCCAGACGCTTCAACGGTCTTTACGGAAACGTGTTCAAAATCCCCGAGGGCTTCATTCCGCAGAACGGCGCAAGGGTTATGAGTCTGCAAAATCCGCTCAACAAAATGAGCAAGTCGGATGAAAACGTAAACGGCTGCGTTCACCTTTTGGATCCTCCCGAGGTGATAATGAGGAAGTTCAAACGCGCTGTGACAGACAGCGATTCCCGCGTATGCTATGCCGAGGGCAAGGACGGTGTGAACAATCTTATGACGATTTACCGCGCCGTGACGGGCAAAACCTTTGAGCAGATCGAAAGCGAGTTCGACGGCAAGGGCTACGGCGACTTTAAAACAGCCGTGGGCGAGGCGGTAGTTGAAGAGCTGCGCCCGATCCGTGAGCGTTACGAGAAGCTGATAAAGGACAAGGCATACCTTGAGGAATGCTATCACAAGGCGGACGAGATCGCGCTGAAAATCAGCAGCAGAACGCTCGGCAAGGTGATGAAAAAGGTCGGATATGTGAGATAATTCCGCATACCAGAAAAATAAACAAGCAAAAAGCAAAACCTTCCTTCAAATTATGAGGGAAGGTTTTTTTAGAGGTTGGTTCTTATACAAATCCGTCTGCATTTGATTTGCCGCGAACAAAAACCCCGGTGCCTATCCGCGTTGATATTTCGCGGACAGGCGCCGGGTGTATGGTATATTGATTATATATATTATATATTATCGTATTTGCCTATATCGCAGAGCAAGATCTCGTGGCAGCCGAGTCTTGTGCTGAGCGGCGCTTTTTCCATGTAGTCGCCGTAGAGGAAGGTCAGATATTCGTCGTAGCGCTTCGGGACGGGGAGCTGACAGCCCTCAAAGCTGTGGGTCGTCACCTCGTCGAGAATACCTGCTTCAAAGCAGCCGTTGTATACATTCCTGCCCATTCCGTCGTACAGGTATTTCGCGTTCTTTTTATGCTTGAAGAAGCTTATCGTGTGATTCATCAGGAAATAACTGAAGCGCAGCGGGAAAACCTTAACAAAGAAATTTGTTACCGCCGATTGCAAGCGGCTGCCGTTGTCTACCTTGCGGCGGTTCCACTTGTTCAGCACCAAAGCGCGCGTAAAAAGCGTAAGCGCAAGGTGGATTTTTCTTCCCAACGCGGAATTCGCGGTTTTGTCGTGGCAAAAAATGTCAAACGCTATTCCAACGTTGATATCGGTGTGGTTCTTCGCAAGCTCGGTCGCGAACACGGTGTTTTCAACGCGCAGCTTGTTGAACTCGTAAAAGCAGTTGCGGTCGGTTTTGCCCGACTGGAATGTCATTCCCGGCGGAAGCTCACTTGGAGCTATCTCGGCGAACCTGTCATAGTCCTCGCGGAGCATCATAATGTCGGAGTCGTCGTCCCACGGAATGAAGCCGTTGTGACGTATGGCTCCCAAAAGCGTTCCGCCGCCGAGAAAATATTTTATGTTGTGCTTTTTGCAGATGCGGTCAACCTCCAAAAGATAAGCGAGCTGCATCTTCTGGATCGCCTCAAGCCTGCCGTCGTGGGTGTTCGGAAGCTGAAAATCAGTGACGCCTTTCATATACGACATCACGCAAAGCTCAAGCGCAGCGTCAAGCCCTATCGCGGGTTCACAGCCTTCGTTGATGATTTTTCCGTTTGACAGCGCACAGGCGTTCTCGTCCGCGCCCTCTTTGAGAGTGATTTTTACCTTTTCGCCGTAAACGTCGTGCAGGATTGCCGCTATCGTGCCGGTAGAAACTGTGCAGCCCTTGCCCGTCACGTTGTAGGCTTGGTTGCAGCGCAGAGAGCCGTTGAGCGCGTTAACGACGGCTCTGAATACGTCGGTGATATATACAAACGAAAGCTTTTTGCCGTTGACAGCGCTGCACGGAACGCCGTTTGCTGCCGCTTTCAGCATATCGTCGATAAAGGTGCTCAAACCGCTGCACGCGCCCAGAACTATTCCCGTTCGCAGGGTCGTGAGCGAAAAACCTCCGTCCTTTCGGCAGCAGCTCCAAAGACATTCAACGGCGCGAAGAAGCTGGTTGTCGGCGTGAGCCGTGTCGGTGTTGTCGAGCGGAGCGTATTCGTTTTCGGCGTATACGCGGTTCGATCTGCCGCTGCCGTAAACGCGGCTGTCGCTGAGCAGCACGGTTTTTGCGTTTAAACGCGAGGCTGTTTGGGCAAGCGCGTTGACGCGGCGGACTTCCTCGGCAAAGTCTGAGCAGAAGCTTTCGCTTTTTTCACAGCAGAAGCCTGTGTGAACGATATAATCCGCTTCTTTTACTTCAAGTAAAGAGTCAGGGTCAACAGAAGTGAAAAATTCGCTTTCGGTACATTCGGGATAAAAGCCGCCGCAGTCGCCGACGTAAATGACTTTTATTCCGCGCTTTTTCTGTTCGCTTTGATAAATCAGCGCATAACAAAGACAGCGGGCAAGAGTATGTCCGCTGACGATGATAGTTTTATTATTTAGCTTTTGAAGCTGTTCCTTTTCGACTTGCGGCATTGCCGCCCAGTCCGCTTCAAATTCATTTAGTTTGTTTTTTATCATTTTTTATTGTTTTTCTGAGATTGTTTGTCGGCATTGTAAACTTCCAGTGTTTCGTCGGTTGGACCGTCATGGATGATGGTTCCTTTTTTCAGATAGATCGCGCGCGGACAAATCTCCTTAACCGAATCGGCGTTATGGCTGACATACAAAACGGTTGTGCCCTTTTGCATGATATCCTTGATCTTGTCCTTGCACTTTCTCTTGAAGCTGGCGTCGCCGACGGACAATGCTTCGTCAACGACAAGCACATCGGGCTCGATATTGACGTTGATAGCAAAGCCGAGGCGCATTTTCATACCGCTTGAGTAGGTTCGCACCGGCTGGTCAATGTAGTCGCCGAGCTGGGCAAAATCAATTATTCTTTCTTCGATTTCCTTTATGTAGTTGTCCTCCAAGCCGAGGATATAGCCTTTGAGGTAAATGTTTTCTCTGCCCGTCATTTCGAGCGAAAAGCCTGCGGTCAGTTCGAGCAGCGCCGCGACCTTTCCGTTTACGATGATATCGCCTTCGTCGGGGAAAGCAACGCCCGTAATCATTTTGAGCAGGGTGGACTTGCCGGCGCCGTTGTTGCCCACAATGCCGACCGACTCTCCGCGGTATATCTCAAAACTGACGTTGTTGAGCGCCTTGTTTGTTTTGGGGTTGCGCGGCTTTATGAACAGCGCCTTGAAGCGCGCCTGATCGTTTTTATAGAGAATGTAGGTTTTGCTGACATTTTTAAAGGTGATAATCGGTTCAGCCATATTATTACCTCCTTAAAGAACGTCAGGAAGCTTTTTCCTGAGACGGTTGTAGTTGTAAATGCCGAGCAGCGTAACGCCGATAAGCTCAACCGCGAAAATAACAAGCTCCGTTTTGTATACCCAAAAGCCTCTGTTGTAAAGGAAGGTGTTGCGGTATCCGTTTGCAAAGAAGTTGATCGGATTGAAAAGCATTGCCCACTTTAATCCGCCCTTGAAGCTGTAGGAGTCGTACATAATGCCCGATAGCCAGAAAATACCCGACATAATAGACACGATAAGGCTTTCAAAGTCCTTGCTGAACGCCGACATCGGGGCGGTTGACCACGAAAGGGCGAGGAAGAAGAAAAACAGCAGCGGACAGTAGAAGAAGAACTGCAAATCGTACCAACTGACCGGCATTATTCCGTGGGAAACACGGTAGAAGATGACGTAGGCGTACATTATCACCACAAGGAAAATGTGGACATACAGCCTTGACAGCCCCGTATAGGTCAAGATCGTTGAAACGGGAAACTTAACCTTTGTGATAAACTGCCGGTTTATCCGCAGGGTTTTCGCGCCCTGAACAATGCTGTCCTGAATGAAAAACCACGGGATGATTCCGATAAGCATAAATGTGAAAAAGTCAAACGAAAAAGCCTCGTGATCCATACCGTTCAGGTGAACGTTTACCGACTTGAGCGCCTTGATTCCGATCGAAAAGGCGAACCAGTAAACAAACACCGTGAAAGCCGGCTTTACTACCGCCCAGAACGGGCCGATAACGGCGCCCTTGTAGGTTTTGATAAGCTCATTCTTTGCAAGCAGCAGAATTTGTTTTCCAAACCCCTTATGCTCCTTTAAAATAGAAGTGAACAAAATTCCATCACACATCCTTTTGCACGAAAGTCCAAAGGTCGGATAAAGCAGCTCCGACGCAGACTTTCACTATACTAATATAATTATATATTATTTATACGTTTTGTCAATCTGTAAATCCCCAATAATACGCTCTGAGCGACAAAAATAATTGTGGATTTTTGGTTGACAAACAGATTTTTCGTGATATAATATATCTGTTGCACTATGCACAGGTTGCAAAGTCGCGGCAAATCCTTGCGGTGATAACCGCCATAATGTCCAGAAGGAGGTGCAAAAAAATGGCAGTGACAGCAAATTACGAGACCGTCATGGTCGTTTCCATGAAGAAGGGCGAGGAGAGCATCCAGTCTGTTGTGGAAAGATTCAAGACTCTCATTGAGCAGAACGCCACTTTGAAGAACGTTGACGAATGGGGCAAAAGAAAGCTTGCTTACCTCATCAACAAAGAAAGCGAAGGCTATTATGTTCTCTTTGAGTTTGAGAGCACAGCCGAGTTCCCCGCGGAGCTTGACCGTAAGTTCAGAATTAATGAAGACGTAATACGTTCAATGATTATCAAGAAGGAAGACGAATAAGCGAATTGTAGGGCGAAAGCCTGAACTTGAAAGGACGAAGAATTATGTTGAACAGAGTTGTATTGATGGGCAGACTCGTGTCTGATCCCGAGTTAAAGACGACATCGTCGGGTATAAGCGTTTGCAGCTTTAGGATTGCGGTTGACCGCAATTATGTAAAGCAGGGCGAAGAGCGCAAGGCGGATTTCTTTGACATCGTTTGCTGGAGACAGCAGGCGGAGTTTGTATGCCGCTATTTCGGCAAGGGTGCCATGATTGCCGTTGACGGTCAGCTTCAAAGCAGAACCTATCAGGCAAAGGACGGCACCAACCGCTACGTTATCGAGGTTGTGGCTGACAGCGTTTCGTTTACGGGCGAACGCCGCGAGAGCAACAACAACTACGGCGGTCAGAGCTATGGCGGAAACCAAAGCTACGGCGGAAACCAGAATTTCGGCGGCGGCCAGTCCTACGGCGGCGGTCAAAGCTTTGGAAATCAGTCTTTCGGCGGCAATCAATCCTACAATGCCCCCGCGCAGCAGAGCTATCAGGCTCCTCAGCCCGCGCAGCCCTCTTATCAGAGCGGCTCAAATTCGGATTTTCAGGATATGCCCCTTGACGACGATCTGCCGTTTTGATTGATTAAAACTATTACCTGATTGAAATAATCTCACTGAAAGGAGAACTGACAATGGCTGACAGACCCAACAACCGCGGCAGAAAGTCCCGCAGAAAAGTTTGCGGCTTCTGCGTTGATAAGGTAGAGCACATTGATTACAAGGATATCGCACGTCTGCGCCGCTATATGTCCGAGAGAGGAAAAATTCTTCCCCGCCGCGTGACAGGCACCTGCGCAAGACATCAGCGTGACCTCACAACAGCGATTAAGCGCGCGCGCCACCTTGCGCTGCTTCCTTATTCCGCTGACTGATTGTTTTAATACTTTCTTAAAAAAACCCTTTGACATCTGTTTTAAAGTGTGTTAAAAGTGTGTTAATTGAAAATAGTATAAACAACCGGAATATAATAAAACCGCGCCGTGTGAAAACGCGGCGCTTTCTTTTTTTGTATGTTTTTGATTTGCGCAGTTTTGCATATTATAAATAGCAAATATGATCCCTCCCGTCTTTCGTTTGAAAGCCCGGGAGGGATTTGATTAGCTTATGCTATTTTTCCGGTGCTGCTTGATACTTCATCTGATTTGATTTAAGAGAATCTCTAAAAATTCCCTTAAGAATGTATCGGTTAGTAATCGTAGCCGCTGTTATTTCGCGATTTTTCCGGTTGCGCGGTTGATTCTTTTCTCGTTTTCGTTGATAGCTGCGTCGGTTGCAGCAGCAACGGAGCTTTGGGCGGTGCTTCCGATGCTTTGGTTTGTGCTGTCGGAAACGGGAAGCTCGGTTTCATATGATCCGTTGCCGTCGGCGTCGATCTTCAAACCGATTGTGTTTTCGTCGATCTCGTAAATCAGTACGGAGCCCGAATCGGTTGAGAACGCGGTGTTTACGGTGACGTCCTTGTTGAGCGCGCGGACCTTGACGTTGTGCAGGTTGTCGGAGGTGACGATATAGCCTTCATCGGTCATTGTCAGCGAGGCTTTCTCGGCTCCGGTGCCCTTAACGTCGATCGAGAACCAGTCGGTGGCGTAATCGTAGTTCGATACCATCGTCAGCTCATAATCGGACTTCGCGCCGTTTATCTCAACATAGCCGGATTTGTCGAATATTGCCGATGTGCCGGCGCCGCTTTCCGCGTAGAGCAGGCAGTCGGTATACTCGAGCGATGCACTGAGCTTTTCGGGTTCGTTTTGCGTGATCCTGTAGGATGAGTCGTAGTCAAACAGATCATAGCCCTTTGTGGGTTCTTCGTTTCCGCCTGTTTTTAATAAGAAATCGGATTCCTTGATATCGTCCCAAGTGCCGTTCAATGTGCCGTACGTGCCGTTTACGGTGCGTGCGACCTTGGAAACGGTCTTGTTTTCGGAAACATCGTAGGTGTTCATTCGGGCGGAAAGTTCGGCGGCGTCGTTTGACGCAAGCTGATACGAATAGAATCCGTAATCGTTGGCTACGCTGAGATCTGCGGTAATGCCGTTGAACTTAGCGCCGTTCTCGGACCAGTAATGGAGCGGGTTGCCGTCGCTGCCTTGGAAGAAGAAGTAGTAGTAAGGAATTATCCATTTATAGGTCGTGGTGTTGAAGTAGATGTTGTAATCATAAACAAAGCCCATATAGTCTCCGTAGCCTTCATAGTAGTTGCTGCAGAAGTTGGGGTCGCTTATGAGTATTCTCGCATCGAATTCTTCTCCATAGTAATCGAAGTTGCCGTACTCTACGCCGTAAGCCGCGATCTCGTGACCCAGATTGATGCCGATGTTGACATACTTGTTGGTTTTGAGCAGTGAGAGGATCTCCTTGATGTTTTCTTCGTTGGTGCTGTTGGTCACCCTGCGCTCGTTGATTCTGGCAGGTTCCGTTCTTTGCAGCCACATATAGTAGTTGATCAGGGAGTTGACCTTGAGGTCGTTTACAGGCGTGCTGAGCTGGTTGATTGAAGTCGCCGTGGAGGAATAATCCTTGGGACTGATCAAGCCCTGCATAGCCAAATACTGAGTCATCGACATTCCGTAGCAGGAGCCGCCCCATTCGCGATCCAAGTCGCAGGGATTGCTTCCGAGCCCTTCGAAAATGAACTGGTAAGCGATATGGTCGTTAGCGAGATTTGTCTTGAGAGCATTTAGGTATGTGCTGTTGCTCAGTTCACGGTAGGTGAAGCTTGATTTTGAGGAGAAGCTGCTTGGCGAGTTGGTGAAATTCCAGTTGTCGCGTCCCCATGTAAATGATTTGACAGAGTTCAAAATGGTAAATCTCTTTTTAACGCTTCCTGTGTATTTGCCCGTACCTGTAACGGTTACGGTGGCAACGCCTACGTTGACGTTGTTGCTGTAGGAAACAGTGTAGTCGGTGTTAAGCGTGAGCTTTTTCATTTCGTCCATCACGATAACGGTCGGCTTCTTTTGGCTGCCGTCATAGGTGTAGGAGTTTGTTTCGAGCCTGATATCGCATTTTGAAAGCTCCTGCTTTGTGATTTCCGACAGGACGAGTGTGTATGATCCCGTTGCATCGGTGTCGACAAATCCGCCTAAGAACAGATAAGTAACGCCCGCTTTCAGGGTGAAGGTAAACGAGAACTGCTTGTCGAATTTGGTGCCGATGCTGTAAATCAAATCGACTGACGTGTCGGCGCTGTCGCGGATACAGCCGTAAGCATCGGAAGTCGCTCCCTGCGAGCGGAACCTGACAAACATATCTCTCGGTGCCTCGTAGGTGAAGCCGTCGATATGACCTCCCGATTGGGTGATTGAAATTGACTGGCTCTTGATAACAGTTTCCTGCGGTGTATCTTCAACCTTTTCCAGTTTAACGCTGAAGCTGCCAGTCGAGCTTGTGCTCTTGAACTTTGCGCCGAAAACGTACGTCGTTCCGCCGGTCAGGCTGTAGGTGATTTGGAAGTTATTGTTTTCGCCGCTGTTGTCATTGCTTGCAAGCTGATTCAGGTTCGCGTCGTACAGATATCCGAAGGTGTCGCTGCTTCCGGTCGAATAGAACTTGATCTTCATGTTTGCGGAAGGTTTGAAGGAATAATATTGTTGCCTTCCTGCGGTTGTGATGCTGACGGTCTTGGTTGAGCCTGCGGAAATGGTTTCGTACGCGATCTTGAACGTTACGCTCTTGGTACCCGAGTAGGTGCCCTTGCCCGTTACGGTTACGGTCGCCGTGCCGACGTTGGTGTTGTTCTTGTAGGCAACGGTGTAGTGGGTGTCTTTGGTAAGTGTTGTGCTTCCGTCCTTTACGGTGACGGTCGGGGTGATCGCGACGCCCGTGTAATAATAAGAGGAGCTCGGGACCGTTACGGTGCAGTCGGAAATGCTCTTTGTCTGCGCGCTTTTGATCGTAAAGCTTTTGCTGACGCTGCCCGTGTAGTTGCCCTTGCCGGTCGCTGTGGCGGTAGCTGTTCCCACGGCGGTGTTGTTCTTGTAGGCAACGGTGAAATCGGTGTCCTTTACAAGCTTCTTGTCGCCGTCCATGACGGTGACGGTCGGCTTCTTGGCTGTGCCGTCGTAGGTGTAGCTTGTCGGGGAAACCGTGACGGTGGTGTTGGAAAGCGCTCTCGCTTTGATCGTAAAATTCTTGTTTGCGGTGCCGGTGTAGTTGCCCTTGCCCTTTACGACCGCAGTTGCGGTTCCCGCGTTGATGTTGTTTTTGTAGGATACGGTGAAATCGGTGTCTTTTGTAAGAGTTTTGGTGCCGTCCTTTACCGTTACGGCAGGCTTCTTTGAACCGCCGTTGTAGTTGTAAGTGGTGTAGGAAAGGGTGATTTTATCCGTAGGAAGAGCCTTGGGCTTGATCGTGAAGCTTTTGCTTATCGAGCCGCTGTAGTTGCCCTTGCCCTTGATGACCGCCGTTGCGGTTCCGGCGTTGATGTTGTTTTTGTATGATACGGTGTAGTCGGTGTCAAGAGTGAGAGTTTTTGTGCCGTCCTTGACCGTTGCCGCGGGTTTCTTTGAACCGCCGTTATAGGTGTATGAGGTATATTTAAGCGAGGCGGTTGTGTTTGACATTGCTCTGGCTTTTATAGTGAAGTATTTGTTGACCGAGCCGCTGTAGCTGCCCTTGCCCGTTACGGTAACAGTCGCGGTTCCTGCATTGATGTTGTTTTTGTAGGATACGGTAAAATCGGTGTCCTTTGTGAGCGTCTTGGTGCCGTTCTTGACCGTTACGGCAGGTCTTTTTGAACTGCCCGTATAATTATAAGAGGTATATTGCAGAGTAACGGTGCAGTCGGCTACGCTCTTTTTCTGTGAGCTTACGATTTTAAATGTTTTGCTGACGGTTCCGGTGTAGTTGCCCTTGCCGGTGACCTTCGCGGTTGCCGTTCCTACATTTACGTTGTTCGAGTAGGTCACGGTGTAGTCGGTGTCCTTAACAAGCTTCGTGTCTCCATCCTTTACGGTGACGGTCGGTTTTTTGGCTGTTCCGTCATACGTATAGGTCGTCGCGGAGAGTGTGATAGTGGTGTTTGAAAGCGCCCGAGCCTTGATCGTGAAGCTTTTGCTCAGGCTGCTGTTGTAGTTGCCCTTGCCCTTGATAACAGCGGTCGCGGTGCCGGCGTTGATGTTATTTTTGTAGGCAACGGTGTAATCGGTGTCCTTTGTGAGAGTTTTGTCTCCGTCCTTAACTGTCGGAGTCGGTTTTTTCACGGCGCCCGTATAGTTATAGGAGGTGTAGTTCAGCGACGCCCTGGCGTTAGCGATCGATCTTTGCTTTATTGTGAAGTTCACGCTGACGCTGCTGCTGTAGTTGCCCTTGCCTTTGATAACAGCGGTTGCGGTTCCCGCGTTGACGTTGTTTTTGTAGGATACGCTGTAGTCGGTGTCCTTTGTGAGAGTTTTGCTTCCGTCCTTAACTGTCGGCGTGGGCTTTTTTGGCGTGCCGTTATAGTTGTAGGTGGTGTAGTTGAGTGTGACCGTTGCGTTTGAAACGGCTCTGGTTTTGATTGTGTAGTATTTGCTTATACTGCCTGTGTAGCTGCCCTTGCCCGTTACAACTGCCGTCGCGGTTCCCGCGTTGATGTTGTTTCTGTATTCAACAGTGTAGTTGGTGTTCAGGGTTAGGGTCTTTGTGCCGTCTTTTACCGTAACTGCGGGCTTTTTTGCGGTTCCCGTGTAATTGTAGGTAGTATAGGCGAGCGTTACGGTGCAGCTTCCTATACTTTTTGCTCCCGTTGCCGTCGATTCCGGCGTCGCCGCCGAAGCGCCGAGCGGCAGAGCGGTGAACATCGTCAGCGTCAGTAAAATCGAAAGAATAACCGACGTTGCCTGTGTTATCCTTTTTTTCATAAACAAGATCCTTTCTTTGAATGTTTTGTTGGAATAAAAAATTATGCACATTAAAGTATTTTTGTGTGCAAATTATCCATAATAATTCTAACACATTTTGCCCTTTTGTGCAATCCAAATTTTACCTTGCTGCTTTGTATAAGTTGCACTAAACTGCCGTAAACGAGGAATGAAAAGATGATTTCGGAGAATAATATTTGTGAAATCATAAAAAATTGCCAAGAAAAACTCCCGAAAAAAATTGCCAAACCAACCCCGAAGGGTGGTTTGGCAAATTTTTTAATCAGTCCTCATAGGGTACGAAGTCTTCTTTTGTAGCTCCGCAAATCGGGCAAGCCCAATCGTCCGGAATATCCTCGAACGCAGTACCGGGCTCGATGCCGCTGTCGGGATCGCCTTCTGCGGGGTCATAAACGTAACCGCAGGGTTCGCACAAATATTTCATTTTGCCTCTCCTTTCTGTAAAATTATTCTACACGGAAAACCGTGACAATAAACTTGAATGATTATCTAAATTATCAAAATTATCAAAGATATCAAAGCAAATGCGCTCTGAGCTCTTCGCCCGACTGCGCGCTGAGATATGCAGGTGCGATGTCAAATACCGTTTTCGCGCCTGTGCAGCCCTCTGCGTTGAGTCTTGCCGCAGCTCTGGCGTAAGCGACAAGCACCGAACCCGTAAATTCGGGGTTGGAGTCGAGCTTGAGGCTGTATTCGATTACGTGGTTATTGCCGTCTGACGAGGTTCCCGAATAAATAACCGAGCCGCCGTGGGGCAGACCGCTGTGTTTTGCCTTCATTTCTTCGGCTGAGATAAATGTTACGGTGGTGTCGTAGTCGGCAAAATAGTTGGGCATGGTTTTGATCTCGTTTTCGATCCTCTTCAAATCGGCGCCTTCCTCGGCTACGACAAAGCATTCTCTGGTGTGCTTTTCGCGCGTGGTCAGCTCGGGGTTCTCGCCGTTTCTCACGCTTTCAAGTGCGGCGGGAACGGGTACGGTGTACTGACGCGCGTCGATAACGCCTTCGATCCTTCTCACCGCGTCGGAGTGCCCTTGGCTCACGCCCTTGCCCCAGAAGGTGTAGTCCTTTCCGTCGGGAAGAACTGCGTGGGCGTACACTCTGCTGATCGAGAACATTCCGGGATCCCAGCCGCAGGAGATGATACCGATCTTGCCCGCCGACTTTGCTGCCGCGTCAACGTTTGCGAAGTGCTGCGGAACCTTTGCGTGGGTGTCGAATGAATCTATAACATTGTAAAGCGCCGCGTATCTGGGAGTCATTTCGGGAAGGTCGGTGGCGCTGCCGCCGCAGATAACGAGAACGTCGATGTCCTCCTTGCCGGTTTCAAGCTCGGCGGTGCTCTTTACAGCGACTCCCTCGGTGTTGATTTTGAGAGAAGCGGGGTCTCTTCTTGTGTATACGGCGGCAAGCTCAACGTCGTCGTTCTTTTTTACAGCCGCCTCAACGCCTCTGCCGAGGTTTCCGTAGCCCAAAATGCCGATTTTAATCATATATTTTTCCTCCGTTTATTGTGTAGTATATTTTATAGTATAGTATAAACTTGTATAGTATAAACTTGTATGGCTGCCGCTGTCAGTCAGCGATTTTAAGCGAAATGTCAAACGCCGTTACCGAATGAGTCAAGGCGCCCATCGAAATAATATCAACGCCTGTTTCGGCGATCTTGCGCAGAGTTTCGGCTGTTATGTTGCCGCTTGCCTCAAGCAGCGCTCTGCCTGCGGTTATATCGACCGCCTCGCGCATTTCCTCACAGCTCATGTTGTCGAGCATTATAACGTCAGCGCCCGCTTCGAGCGCCTGTCCCAGCTCGTCAAGGTTGCGCACCTCAAGCTCGATTTTAGTCATGTGGCCGATCTTGCTTCTCAGCTTAGTCACAGCCGCCTCTATTCCGCCGCCGGCGTCAACGTGGTTGTCCTTCAGCATTGCCGCGTCGGACAGATTATAGCGGTGGTTCTTTCCGCCGCCCACGGTCACGGCGTATTTTTGCAGCGGGCGCAGACCGGGAAGGGTCTTGCGCGTGTCTGCGATGCTCGCCTTTGTGCCGCTTATTATATCGACCGCCCTGCGGGTCGCGGTGGCAATGCCGCTCATGTGCTGCAAAAGATTCAGCGCCGTGCGCTCGCCCTTTAAAATGGTGCGTGTCTTGCCCTTGATTTCGGCTATTATGTCGCCCTTTTCGAGCTTGCTGCCGTCGTGCTTATAAACGACAGCCTCAAAGCCCTGCGGCTGCAAAATCTCAAAAACGCGGAGCGCGATATCTATTCCGCAAAGAACTCCGTCGCTCTTGGCTAAAAAACGCGCGGTGTTCTCCTGTTCGCTGTCTATAAGATAATCGGTCGTGACGTCAAGATAGCTGATGTCTTCGAGCAGCGCGGTTTTTATTATTTCATCTATATATATGCTGTTTATCATTGTGTTCCCTCCCTGACCTCGTCAAGAATTATTTCGGCGACGACCGCCGTGCTTTTTGCCTCGACTAAGTCCGAACTGATTTCGTAGTTTTCGCTGAACAGCCGTTTGATTATTTCTTCGATCTCCTTGCAGCTTTCCGCGTATTTTTCGGGCTTCGGCAGCACGAAATACGCGTCCTGCAAAATCTCTCTTATCCTTGAACGGAAGCCCTGCGGCATCGGATTGCCGTCGACGGGACGGTGAGCCGGCTCCAAGCCGAGCGGCCGCCTGCCGTATTTGTTCAGCCTGCGGGTTATATCCTCGGCGGCTGTCCGCGAGAATACGAGCGCTTCCAAAAGAGAGTTGCTTGCAAGTCTGTTCGCGCCGTGAACGCCCGTGTGGGCACATTCGCCCGCGGCGTAAAGACCGTCGATAGAGGTCCGCGCGTTCAGATCGGTGTCGATTCCGCCCATCAGATAGTGCTGGCAGGGGAAAACGGGGATCTTGTCCTTCGTTATGTCCACGCCTTCCTCAAGACAGCGCGCATAAATCATCGGGAAGCGGTCGCGGACAAATTCGGCGGGCTTGTGAGTTATATCGAGGTAAAACTTCTCGCTTCCGGTTTTTATGGCTTCCCTCGCGATAGCGTTTGAAACCACGTCCCTCGGAGCGAGCTCGCCGCGCTTGTCGTAGTCAAACGCGAATCTCCTGCCGTTGCAGTTTAGCAGGACAGCTCCCTCGCCGCGAACAGCCTCGCTTATCAGAAAACGCTCGCGGTCCTTGTCCGCCGCAAAAGCGGTCGGGTGAAACTGTACCCTCGAAAGATGTCGGATCTTAGCGCCCATTACGTGAGCAAAGGCTATTCCGTCGCCTGTGGCTATCGCGGAGTTTGTGGTGTATTTGTAAACCCGTCCGATGCCGCCCGTGGCGAATATACAATAGCTGCAGCCGTAATAATATGGCTTGCCGTCGCGCAGAACGCTCAGATAAAAGCCGTTTAGGGTTTTGTGGACAGAGTAAAGAAGCGCGTTGTCTATCATTTCGACATTCGGCAGCCTGCTTACCGCCGCGATAAGACCGTCAGAGATAGCCTTGCCCGTCGAGTCCTTGTGGTGAACTATTCGGTTGCGGCTGTGTCCCGCCTCAAGCGTTTTTTTCAGCGTTCCGTCCGGGTTGAGGTCGAAGTCTACGCCGAGCTGCTGTATTTTCAGAACGTCGGCGGGTCCTTCCTTGACGAGCTTTTCCACGGCGGAAAGGGTGTTTTTGTATTTGCCCGCGATAAGCGTGTCGCTGATATGAAGCTTGTACGCGTCGTGAACGACGTCGAGCACACAGGCGACTCCGCCCTGTGCAAGAGAGGTGTTTGAAAGCGACAGCTCACGCTTTGAAATGAGCAGAACGCTCACGTCGTCGGGAAAGCTTATGGCGGCGTAAAGTCCGGCTATTCCGGAGCCGACAATGACAACGTCAAATTTTTTGTCCATTTTTGTCCCTCAAATTCTATTTACAAATTGAAACGATTATATTATACTGGGATAAATGAATCGGATGCGCAAAATTCCCTGTTGTATCCGCGCACACAGATATTATACTACATCTTGCTTGAATAGTAAAGTAAAATTGTTGAAAAAAAGGTACTGCTTATGGAATTGATAAACAACGAAGAAAAAATAACACGCGCTCTGCTTGTCAGCGCCGACACCGGCAGCTATGACGCGGAAACCTCAATGGACGAGCTTTGCGAGCTTGTTAAAAGCGCGGGAGCCGAGCCTGTGTGCTGCGTAACCCAAAAGCTCAGCCGAATTGAGAGCGCCACATATGTGGGAACGGGCAAGCTTGAGGAAATCGCGGAGCTGTGCCGTCAGCAGGATATAGACCTTATCGTTGCCGACAGCGAGCTTTCTCCTACTCAGATCAGGAATATCGAAAACGCCTGCGATGTGCGCGTTATCGACCGAACAACGCTCATTTTAGACATCTTCGCGCTTCGTGCCCGCAGCAAGGAGGGCAAGCTTCAGGTGGAGCTTGCTCAGCTCAAATATATGCTCCCTCGTCTGACCGGCAAGGGAATAGAGATGTCGCGCTTGGGCGGAGGAATCGGCACGCGCGGCCCCGGCGAAACAAAAATAGAGACCGACCGCCGCCATATCCGCCGCAGAATGGAAACGCTCAGAGATGAACTTGACGAAATCGAAAAGCACCGCGCAATGCTCAGGCGCCGCCGCAAAAAGGACGGGATCATCACCTGCGCTATCGTGGGCTACACCAACGCGGGCAAGTCCACACTTATGAACACCTTGACCGACGCGGGCGTTCTGGCGCAGGACAAGCTGTTTGCAACTCTTGACCCGACCTCACGCGCTCTTAAGCTGCCCGGCGGCATGAGCGTTATGCTTATAGATACCGTCGGTCTTGTCAGAAGACTTCCGCACCACTTGGTCGAGGCGTTCCGCTCTACTCTTGAAGAGGCGGCTCAATCCGATATTATAATCAACCTTTGCGACGCGTCCTCGGACGAAGCCCGCGAGCATCTAACGGTCACGCGCGATCTGCTTGAATCACTCGGCTGCGGCGACACGCCCGTTATCACGGTGCTCAACAAATGCGATTTGCTCGACGACAGATTTCCCGAGCAGGATTTCGGCGCGTGCATAAAAATAAGCGCGAAAACGGGCGAAGGCATTGACCGTCTGCTTCAGGTGATAGAGGACAATCTCCCGGTGCGCTTAAAGAGAGTGCGGCTTACGATTCCGTTCGCAAAAGCGGGACTTGTTAACGAGATACGCGAAAAAGGAACGCTTGTAAGCGAGGAATACACCGCAGAGGGAGTTGAGGTCGAGGCTGTGGTCGATGAGATCCTTTACGCCTCGCTGAAAGAATTTGATACGGAGGTTGATAAAAAGGGATGAATATTTTGGAAAATATTTACCGGTTTGATTTTTCGATACTGAATTTTATTCAGGAGCATTTGCGCTGTGATTTTTTGGATTGGTTATGCAGAGCCTTCGGGTATATGGGCACGGCAGGCTTGGTTTGGATAGTGCTTTCAATTGTGCTGCTCTTTTTCAAAAAGACAAGGGCGGCGGGAGTGATGGCGCTTGCCGGCATGGGTGTCGTCTATCTTCTCGGCGACTGGGTCATCAAACCGCTCGTTCAGCGGCCGCGCCCGTTTATGACGGACAGCGAGCTGAATATGTTCCGCAACGTACCTCTGTTTGCGCCGAAGCCGAGCGGCTACAGCTTCTTGTCGGGTCACAGCTCCGTGGCGGCGGTATTCACAACGATCATGCTTTTGGAGAACCGCGTTGTCGGCTTGATCGCACTTGTACCCGCGCTTCTGATGATCTTTTCGCGCCTTTACAATTATGTGCATTTTCCCACAGACGTGTTCTGCGGCACGGTACTCGGAGTGATTATAGGGCTTGTTACGGTTTTTGTTTTCCGCAAAACAAAATTAGAGCAAAAGTTTTCCCCGGTCGGCTGAGCCGACAATCAGTCCGTGCCTCGCTCCGTTGCTTTTTGTATAAGTTTTGTTCACGCGTTTAAACGATACTTTTAAACATAGTTGTAGGGGCTCCCCTACGAGAAAGATTATTATAGAGGTCATCTTGTGCGTGTAGGGACAGGGCTTGCCCCTGTCATAAACGTTTCCTATAAATCTGCATTAAAACGCGGGCATAAAACATATAAATCAAACAACGGCCGGAAGCGCGGACTGCCCCGTCGTGGCAACGACAAAAAAATATCTTGCATTTTTTACAACACTGTGCTATAATAACAAAGATGCAAGTTGCCATTGCGTTCAAATAAGCGAACGACAGGCCCTGTGCGATTGGGGTCTGTGAACCATGTCAGGCGGGGAACCGAGCAGCATTAAGCAGTTCTTCCGATGCGATACAGCCAGTCTGTCGTTCTCTTATTTGAATGAAAGCGGCTTGCATTTTTTGTAAGACATTCTTGCAGCCGCGCCGCGAGGTGAGCGTTTTGTATCAGGTTTTATATCGCAAATGGCGCCCGAAATCCTTTGAGGATGTCGTGGGTCAGGAGCACATTACCACCACGCTTAAAAATGAAATCATCGAAAACAGGCTCACCCACGCCTACCTGTTTACGGGCTCGCGCGGAACGGGCAAGACCACCTGCGCCAAAATTTTAGCTAAGGCGGCAAACTGCCTTTCTCCCCAAAACGGAAGCCCCTGCGGAGAATGTGAGATTTGCAGAGGAATTGAAAACGGCAGCGTGCTCGACGTGGTGGAGATGGACGCCGCCTCAAATCGCAAAATCGAAAATATCCGCGACATCATCGACGAGGTTCAGTTCAAGCCGAACCGCGCGCGCTTCCGCGTATACATCGTTGACGAGGTGCATATGCTCACCACCGAGGCGTTCAACGCGCTTCTGAAAACTCTTGAGGAGCCGCCCGAGCACGTTATTTTTATTTTAGCGACCACCGAGGTGCATAAGCTTCCGCAGACAATCTTATCGCGCTGTCAGCGGTTCGATTTTCATCGGATCCCACCGAGGGCGATAGCCGACAGGATAATTTATGTCGCAGATCGGGAGAAGGTCGGGCTGACCGACGAAGCTGCCATGCTTATAGCGGGCGTAGCCGACGGTGCGCTGCGCGACGCGCTTTCCCTGCTTGACCGCTGCATAGCGATAAGCAGCAGCGTCGACGAAAACGTCGTCAGACAGGCGGCGGGCTTGGCGGATAAAAAATATCTTTACGAGCTGTCAGCCTGCGTTATAAATAAAAACACCGCAAAAGCCATGGAGTATATCGACCGTCTTTACGGCGAGTCGAAGGATATGGCGAGGCTGTGCGACGAGCTTATCGCTCATTTCCGCGCGCTTATGCTCATAAAATCCGTAAGGAACCCGCGTAACATTTTGGTGATGTCCGAAAGCGAGTTTGAGCAGGCGCAGACCCAAAGCGATTATTTGTCGCTTGCCGACATCGTATATTATATGGACGTGCTCTCACGCGCCTATCAGCGCATGGGTCACGGCACGGGCGACCGCACCGAGCTTGAAATGGCTTTGGTAAAGCTCTCAGCTCCCGAGATGGACGCCACAAATGAGGCTGTAGCGGCAAGGCTTACCGCTCTGGAACGCGCCGTGAAGCGTGGGATAACGGTTTACGCCGCAAAGCCCGAACCAAAGACCGAAACCGAAGAAAAATCGGAGCCCGAACCCGAAGCGGCTGAAAAGCCCGTGGAGAAAGCGGAAACCGCAAAGGAGAACGAACCCGATTCTCCGACCGAAAGCGTAGCCGCGGAGGAGACGCCCGAGAACAAACCGAAGGCAGCGGAAAAGCCCGCTCCAAAGCCGGCTCCGGCCGCAGCGCGGCAATCCGCTTCCGCAAAAAATGTCGAGGAGCTTTACCGCAACGCGGTTCCTTTCCCTCAGTGGGTAGAGGTCGTGTCGTCGATGAAGAGCATTTCAAAGTCGATTTCGGCGGCGTTTGTCGGCTCAACTGCGTATGAAAGCGGTAATTATCTGCTTATCGACGCAAACAACGGAATGGCGTTTGACCTGCTGCGCCACAGCAGCCGACGCCAGGAGATCCGCGACGTCATTCGTGATGTTACGGGCAGGGTATACAATCTCGGTCCTTATCGGAAGCCTGTTAAGGAGCAGGAAAAGGAAGACCCTCTCAACCGCTTCAAGGCGAACCTTGCCGACAGCGGGATAGCGGTAGAGGAAAGCTGATTCGGATAAAAAATATTACTAATTAAAATATCAGAAAAAACAACTTAACTTTGTTTGAAAGGAAGATTTTTAAATGAAAGCAAGATTACCCAAGGGCTACGGCGGCGGAGGAGCAAATAACATTCAGCAGCTCGCGCGTCAGGCTCAGAAGATCCAGGACGATATGGAAGCGGCTTCCGCCGAGCTTGAAGGCAAGGAATACGAGGCAGCCGCAGGCGGCGGAGCCGTAAAAGTTACCGTAACGGGCAAGCTTGAGGTTACAAAGGTTGACATTCAGCCCGAGGTGGTTGACCCCGAGGACGTTGAAATGCTCTCAGATTTGATTATGGCGGCGGTCAACGAGGCGATCAGAGCCGCAGCCAAGGAAAAGGAAGAGAGAATGGATTCGATTTCAGGCGGACTCAACATTCCGGGAATGTTTTGATCATGGCGCGGTACAACGTGCCTCCGCTTGAAAATTTAGTGGATCAATTCGAGAAAATGCCCGGAATAGGGCATAAAACCGCCATGCGTTTGGCATACTATGTACTGAATCTCCCAAAGGCGGAGGCGGAGGCGCTCGCCAAGGCGGTCACCGACGCACATGAAAAAATCCGCTACTGCGCAAGATGCTGCAATCTGACCGACAGCGAGCTTTGTCCCGTGTGCGGCAGCCCGTCCCGCGATCAAAGCGTTATATGCGTGGTGGAAACTCCGCGCGACGCGTCGGCGGTCGAAAGCACCCACGAATTCAACGGAGTTTATCACGTGCTTCACGGCGCTATCTCGCCGCTGAACGACGTGGGACCCGACGACCTCACGATAAAGCAATTGCTTGCCAGACTTGGCGGCGAGGTCACCGAGGTCATAATGGCGACAAACCCGACCGTCGAGGGCGACGCGACGGCGCTGTATATCTCAAGGCTTTTAAAGCCGATGGGAATACGCGTCACACGCCTTGCATACGGAATACCCGTCGGCGGCGACTTGGAATATGCCGATGAATACACGCTGGCAAAAGCGCTGGAAGGCAGGAATGAGATCTGATGGCTTCACTGAAAACCGTAGCACAAAACAAAAAGGCGCGCCACGACTATTTTATTGAGGAGACCTACGAAGCGGGCATAGAGCTGTTCGGCACCGAGGTTAAATCCATCCGTCAGGGCAGGGTGAACCTAAAGGACAGCTGGTGCTCCATTGACAAGGGCGAAATATTCGTGAACGGAATGCACATTTCACCCTATGAGCAGGGAAACATCTTCAACCGCGACCCTGTGCGCGTCCGCAAGCTTCTCATGCACAAGAAAGAGATAAACCGTCTTTACGGCGTGGTGAAGCAGACGGGCTATTCGCTCATTCCGATAAGCCTGTATTTTAAAGACAGCAGAGTAAAGCTTCAGGTCGGCTTGTGCAGGGGCAAAAAGCTCTACGACAAGCGCGAGGACATGGCAAAAAGAGCCGCAAAGCGCGATATCGAGCGCGCCATAAAGGAGCAGACAAGACGATAAGAGCCGATTAATAAGAGTATTACTTCGGCTCTTCATATACGGGGATGTAAAGGTTTCGACGGGGGATGCGACCCCTGATAAGCGAGCGGCGGTGCGGGACCGCCATAAAATCCGCAAACTTAAAATAACTGACAACAATAAAGTTGCTTTAGCTGCTTGATGCAGCTCGTCTCTGCGCGGAGGACCTCGGCCGCGTAAGGGGCGTCGACAAGAGGTAAATGTGAACAGGGCTTTGCTTCAAGTCCTGTCATAACTCAGAAGCTACCAAACCGCACAGCCTGTCGTTAGGCGGCGCGGCAAGGGAATGACAATATAGCGACTGCGCTCGGAGAAACTCAGGGCAAACGTCTTTCGGACAGGGGTTCGATTCCCCTCATCTCCACCATAAAGGATATGCAAAAAAGATATATCCCCGAAAAAGCCCGATTTTATCGGGTTTTTTCACGTTATAGGGGCGTGATATTTTTGTCACGAAATATGGATGTAAAACGGATATTTTCAAGACTGACAGGAACTGAACTTCCGTAGAACAACAGAAAACAATAATCAGGTGAGCAGGCAACAGAAAATGTTGTCTGCTTTTTTTGAGCCAATCGTTTAGAAATAAGCGGCTGGCTCTTTTTTTATTTCTCAAAAAGTAAGGAGTGTGAAAACATTGATATTTACAGAAAACCGGTATGACCGCAGCATGGAACAAATGATGAAGGGCATACCAAACTTTTACCCGAGGAGTTCGGGAATCGTAGTGACCGGCAATTTTCACTATACTGCCGAAATGTGCGATTGCGAATACTGCGGTTACTATGGCGGAAAGAAAAAAGGATGTTTGGTTCCAGAATGCGTTTGCTTAGAGGAACGGATCTCCGTTGGCATTGCATCTGTCAAAGAAATCATGACCGAAACAATGTCTGAAATCAAGCATGGCGGTTTCCTTCGCAGGCTCAGGAGATATATAAAAGAAAGCGAGGCCATACCAATGACATTTATTAATGAAAAACATCGATTGACTTTTGACGAGGCCCTGACCAGACTTAACAAATATGATAAGAAGAACACGGCGCTTATGTCGGCGCTCTATCTTCTGACAGCAGATTACCGGCTGTGGCTTCAGACAAAACGATTTGTGGAGAATCACGGCATCAGCTTCGGCAAGCTTCGTCCCAAGAACTGCTCCGAAGAATCCTATCCCCTCTACTGCGCCGCGAAGGATTTGTATCTTGGCACAAAGCACATCACCATCAACGACCTTGCCGACAATAAGCTGATTGGTAGCAAAACCTTTGCGCTTATTTGCAACGAAATGGCGATTCGGAAGTTTGGGCTGGGAGCTGTCAGATATATCGACGAAGCGGAAAAATGAAACGAAGAATCCTATTATCTGTTTCTATTCTGCTGGTATTCATCGGTTTAGCTATGCTCATTGCCCCGAGAGTCTCCAATCAAATCGGCAAACAAATAGCTCATTCAACCATTGAGGATTTCAAATCACTGAAAAGTGAAGCAACCGCAGATGAGGTAACTGTCGAAATGCCTTCCGAGGAAAACACCACCAATCAGAATTCACAAAAGAACAGTAGTTTTGTTAGCCATATTGACGATGAAACAGAGCTTACAGAAGAAGAATACAACGGTCAAACCGTCAAGCCCAATTTCACACGCCTATATATGGATAGCGTTATATATAACGAGGCTCTGAAACAACACCAGGCAGAACTGCTTATCAATGAACAGGCATACCAAAAACCATCGCTTAATTTGAGCAGCTATGGTATTGACAACGGCGTCTATGGATATGTTTCAGCTCCGTCCATCGGCATGGAGCTTCCTATCTATCTCGGCGGCAACGATGACAACATGGCTCTCGGCGCGGCGCACATGACCTACACCTCGCTCCCAATTGGCGGCGAAAGTACCAATTGTGTGCTGTCAGGACATTCGGGATATATCGGAAGAATCTTCTTCGATTACTTACCCAACCTAAATATCGGCGATGAAATCGTTGTAGAAAACTATTGGAACACCCTCACCTATCAGGTGACCCGGAAACAAATTAACAAAAGCTATGAATCGGCGGACTGCTTTATTACCGACGGCAAGGATTTGCTTACGCTGATTACTTGCATATCAGACGGACACGGCGGCTTTGACCGGTTCTACGTTATAGCGGAAAGGAGCTAAACATGAAATACTATTACCGTACACGCGACAGACCTAACTACGATTCAAATCCACCATTTCAGAAGAAAGGAGAGAACAATTGATTAACACTATCAAAAAGGTGATTGCCGTTCTGCTTGTATTCACCGTCATTGTCCTTGCGGCGTGTTCTGTTGACTTATCCCCGGTCAAGGCGGCTGAAATCGGCAACAGTGTCAATCTGGATGGCTATGGAGAATACATCTCCAACGATGAACTCGGCGAATTGGTGTCCTACGGCGGATATATCTCCAAAAGAGAATATGCCGCACAGCTTTCCGACAATTTCGTAGGCGCAAGCTACAATCCAAGCTTTGCCGGATGTTACGATACCAACGGATATCAAATCACCGTCAGACGAGCAATGGCAGGTCAATATGTAGGAGAATCTGCGCTCATGATTTATGTGAACGGTTCGAGAGCATATTGCATTCAGCCCGGTGCGGCACTGAATACCGGCTCATCTCTGACGCAAACAACCTCAAGCGGCGTGTGGGCAAGCTTGTCGGCAAATCACAAAGAAGCGGTCAACGTCGCACTGTGTTACGGCAGAGAAGGAAACTTTTCAAATATAAAGGGAAGCTCAAGCATCAATTCAGACCAATGCTACATTGCAACGCAGCTCATCATTTGGGAGATAATCAAGGGCGAGAGAATTCCAACCGCGCCCTACTCGCTGAAGGGTAACGGCTATCTTTCCATGTACTGCACAGACGGTCACAATGGCAACATAGCGAATGCATATCACAAAATAGAAAGCGCGATGGCGTCGGCAAAAGCAATACCCTCTTTTGCAGGTAAATCATCTTCCGACGCACCCCTTTATACGCTGAACGCAACCTACAATAACATCAAAAAAACATGGAGCTATACGCCGCTGACGCTGACAGACAGCAACAGCGTATTATCCCAATTTGCCGGCTTCAACAATAAGACGCTTGACGTCGGCAACGCTACGGTAACAGTGAAGGTGAGCGGAAACAAAATAACGCTGACACCGTCGGCAGGAAAACTAAACGCTACGTCGAAAGAAGTTACTCTTCAATCATCGAAAAGCGGTGTTCCGAAATCCGGCGAGACAAAGCTGATTGCATACGCTTCATCTTATCAGGATGTTGTGTCCGGCGGTTCGGTTTCAGCACCAACGGCATATTTTAATGTTAGAGTCACCGTTAATCAAAACGCCAAGCTGGATTATGATTTTCATGTCCGAAAGGTTATCGGTACACAGAATGAGTATGACAACTGTGATGAGGACGTTATTGACGGTGTTGTGTCAACTTCAGAAAATCTCAAAGGCTGGTATTTTCGGGTAAATGTTTCTAATACTTCTACGTTTTACCGCTATTACAACGTGACATCATTCATTCTTGGCCCGACGGACGAAGCAGGACGCACACAAACCGTCGGTCAATATGTGATGGAACACTTTAACTACAGTAATGTCAGCAGTCTTGTTCCAACAGATTATTATGAAGTAACGGAGCTTGGAAGAAAAGTCGGTTCATCTTATGTTATGCCTGACTTCTATACGCCGGATAGATTAACCCATTCCTTCTTATTCAGTCCCGGTTCTTTATCACATGAGAACGCAGTTATATCCGAATGCTACTACACCAATATTTTTAGCATTCCACTTGAAATCATCAAAACCACTGATGACGGAAGTCCAACTACAAACTATTATTTCCAAGCAGTTAACAATGATACCAATGAGGAATACACTCTTCATGTAACCGCAAACGGAACATTCTGCAGAGGATATCAAACCCGTACTTCCGAAGGAAGGTATTACGTCGTTTTGCCGGAAGGAAAATATACACTTACCGAGCTTGGAATAAGACAAAAAGGCGGAGGATATGAAATACCAGAGCGCTTTGTACGACCTGCTCCCATTGAGTTTGAGGTTACTGCAGACGCCTACAAAAAAGCATTCGAAAACGGACAGCAGGCGATAACCGTTACCGTTGAGAATAAATGCGAGGGTAAAATCAAGCTCAAAAAGACTGAAGAAAGTAGCGACCAGCCTGTTGCCGGAGCCGTTTACGGACTGTTTTCTGACGAGGATTGCCTGAATCTCATCTACACTTTTCCTGAAACAGACGGTAACGGAGAAACGGAAACCGCTGACAAATACCCCTGTGGAGAGCAATTCTATGTTAAGGAGATTGAAGCACCTGCTTCTTATGAGCTGTCCGATACGGTTTATCCTGTTACGATTGAGGCAAAAGAAGATGGCGAGATTGCTTATGTGTTAGCCGTCACCGACAAAAAGCTGCCCACAAGGATTCAGGTTATCAAGGTAGACGAAAAGAGCAATCCCCTCGCAGGAGTTCAGCTTCAAATTCTTGACAGTTCGGGTAATATCATCATACCGACATGGACGACTGACGGCAAACCATACGAAATAACCGGTAAGCTCGAAGTCGGAAAGATATATAAGCTGCATGAGGTAAAAGCCTTGAAGGAATATAATCTCAGCAAGGATGTGTCCTTCACCGTCAAGGATACAACAGATGTTCAGACGGTCAGGATGATTAACCGCAAGAAAACCGGGCAGGTTGTAATACAAAAGCTAGACGGTGATGGCAAGGCTCTTGTCGGAGCGCAGTGGAAAATCTATGATTCGAGTGACAATGCAGTCGGATTCTACCGTATTTCCGAGGGGCTGTACACCTACACCTCGAACGGCTCCTATTTTACGCTGTCCTCCAATACGCCGTCACTGACCGCTATGAACTTACCCTTGGGAGAGTATTACCTCATTGAAGAAACTGCTCCAAACGGCAAAATGATACACGGCAGAAAGATTCCTTTCACCATTGCTCCCGACAGTACAGAAACACTGAACCGTACCATTACCGTCAAGGACAACAACATCATCATTCCCAACACCGGCTCCAACGGCAGAGTTTTATACTATGCTGTGGGGCTTTTTTCATTTATCGCCGCGTTAGCAGCGTTCACATACCATAAAAAAAGAAAAAGTATCAATCACGCACCCGATAAGGGTGCTTTTTCAATTTAAGGAGGAAAAAGCTAATCATGAAAAAACATCTTATCAAATCAACATCTATTCTTTTTATCATTCTCACCATCATTATCACCGCGGTTCCCTTCGCGTCGGCAGCGACCTTGCTCGATGAATCCAAGAAGGTCTCCGTCACAATGAACTGCAACAAGCCCGGCTACAGCTTTGAGCTGTTCAGGGTTGCCGACCTTACCACTACATCCGGCACTGCCAACGAAACAGCGTATACGCCGCTTTTTGACAGCATCGCAAGCGAAGTCAAGGCGGGCAACAGCAAGAATCTCTTGTCAAAGCTCGACACGCTGTCACCTGTCAATACCGTCATGCCGACCGGCGCGGTTTCCTGCGGTACATTCACGTCCTCTGCGTCAAGTACCACCAAAACATATTCCAATCTGACGCAAGGTATCTATTATGTGAAATGCACCAAGTATCCCGCCGGCGTTAAGTCGGTGACAAACTCTGTGTTTGCACTGCCTTACTTCCAGAATAATTCATGGGTTTACACGCTTTCCGCAATCAATCTCGCCAACAAGGTCGTTGACGGCACAGCCACTACCAAAAAGGAAATCACCAACTCCACCAAGAACAATGTCAACTACACTGACGTTTCTGTCGGCGATACCGTTGAATACGCCCTGTACAATACCGTTGCGGGGTCCGCATCCAACAAGCTCGAGCAGTACACCGTTAAGGATAAAATGAGTAAAGGACTCACCTTCAACAAGGATTCTGTTAAGGTATACCTCGCCGACAGCAGCAAGGCAAAGATTGCAGACCTCACCAAAGACACCGATTACAAGCTGAACGTCACAAGCGAAGGCACAGGCAAGGACACCGAATTCAATGTAGCGCTGAACAAAACCTATCTCGCCAAGAACGACTTCTATGCTTCCAACGTCAGCTATGTCATTGTCACCTACTCCGCTGTTCTCAATGATTACGCTGTCAAAGGCACAGCAGGCAACCCCAACGAGGACGTAGAGTTGACTTACGGTAACAACTCTTCCGTTGAAAGTGTCCCCGGCAATACCGTATATGCCTACACCTATGGCGTAAATGTTATGAAGAAGAACGAGAACGGCACAGCACTGAGCGGCGCAAAGTTCAGTATTTATGCCACCAGCGCCAATGCGGAGAGTAAGCAGAATGCGATTGGTTCAGGTACATCCGATACAAACGGCGCAGTTGCCTTCCTCAATGCACAGGGCAAGGAGCTGAAGCTCGCAAGCGGTACCTACTATATCGCAGAAACAGAAGCTCCCGCCGGTTACAACGTCTACGGCAAAGTAATCCCTGTTACCATCAACGCCACCTACCGTACTGCCATCAGCAACGGCACATGGGTGCAGAGCGCACCTGCGAACGGCACCGCTTCGGTAACTGTTACCGATACCAAGCTCATCGTTCCCCAGACCGGCGGCTACGTCATGTATCTCTACATTGCCGGTGCTGCTTCTGTTGTTCTCGGCGGCGTAATGCTTGTTCTCATCAAGAGAAGCAAGAAAAATAAATAATCACTTATGAATGAAGGGGCGGCTGCGGTCGCCCCAAGGGTGACGAAACATGAAAAAACGAAAACCTCTTTTTTTGATTGTGACCGCTGTGCTGATTCTGTTCGGAGCGGTTTGTTTTCTCTATCCGGCTGTCAGCAACATTGTCAATGAACAGTTTAATGAGAGCAGAATTGACGAGTATACCGATAATGTGGACGCCATCTCACAGAATGAAATCAATCGTTATTTTTCTGTTGCGGAAAAATACAACACAGCATTAGCCGAGGATGTCAGCGACGGAAACAGCGACGTTTCGGTGCTTTCCGATTACGAAAACATCTTAAATCTTGATGACGGCGTTATGGGATATGTAGAAATCCCTTCTATTGCTGTCCGTCTCCCGATTTATCACGGTGAGAGCGAGGACATCTTGGAAAAGGGCGCGGCGCATTTGGAGCATACATCATTCCCAATCGGCGGTGAAAACACCCATGCCTGTATATCGGCACACTGCGGTTATCCGACGCAAAAGTTTTTTGATGACATCGACGAGTTAAAAAACGGCGATGAAATTACAATCAATGTTCTGAACAGAACGCTGAAATATGCCGTAACCGGCACTGACGTAGTTGAGCCGGACGATTCGAGCAAGTTGGAGATTATCAAGGGAAAGGACATGCTGACGCTTGTTACCTGCACGCCTTACGGCATCAACAGCCATCGCCTGTTGGTTCACGCGGAACGCATTCCGTTTGAGCCTGCTACGGCAGACTCGCCCGCGACTGTTTCGCAAATTCCGCAGGCTTATAAGCGTAATTATCAGGCGCAGATAGTCATCGCCGGACTTGCCGTTATTGCTGTTGTCGTCGTGAAAATTCATTTTTGGCGAAGAAAAAGAAAGAGGCTTCGAAACACATTGGAGGTAACAGAATGACTGAATGGGATCGCCTGCGCAGACAGGCACAGAGAATGAAAGAAAACTATCCTGCCGGAACGAGAATCATGCTTTTGCACATGGGCGCCGATCCGAACCCGGTTGCGCCGAACACCAAGGGTACGGTTGCGTTCGTAGATGATATCGGCACACTGCATTGCGATTTCGACAATGGCAGAAGCCTTGGCGTAGTACCCGGCGAGGATACCTTCCGCACACTGACAGCAGAGGAATTGGCGGAAGAACAGAGTACTGACGAGAGCGAAGCTCCGACAATGCAGATGTGAGGTTTTTATGGAGCATTACATTGAAATCCCACAGGCGTATGTTGAGCCGCTTCTGAACTGCGCAGCCGAAACAGGGCTTTCGGTTGAGGAAGTTGTCGATTCGGCTATCAAAAATTATTTGGAAAGGATGATTAAAAATGCCTGACGGCGCAAAGAAAGGCATTACCGTAAAGGTAGACGCGGCGCTTCACGCCGAAGTGAGCGCCTTTATCCGTGAACACGGAATGACAATGTCGGAGTTCGTTGCTTCTGCCTTGGACAACGAGCTTCACCCCAAAATTACAGAGAAAGAAGGAGATAACATGGCAAACACAAGAACAGTTGCGTTTCAGGTACCCGAGGAGCTGTTTCAGCGCATCAAGGATTATCTGAACCGCAACCATATGACGCAGAAACAGTTCCTGCTTGGACTCATCGAGCGCGAGCTTGACCGCGAACAGAGCGTTCGTGAGGGCGAGAACGCCGTTTTTGACGACGAAAACGAGCCGGACGACGAGGAATCCGAACTCGAAGAAAACGGCACAGAGGACGATTTTGAGGACGGTTTCGACGATGAAGCCGACGAGGACGAATTTGACGATGAAGAATCTGATGAGGAAGAAATCAATGAGGATTCCGGCGACGAGGTTTTTGACGAGGATGAATACGACGATGAAGAATCGGAGGACGATGACTACATCGACGACGAATCCGAGGACGAAGAATACGAAATGAGTATGTAAAGGAGGACTATTCTTAATCAGGTCGGATGCCTTATGGCAATCCGATTCTTTGATATGTTTGCGGGCATCGGCGGTTTTCGCAGCGGCTTGGAAGCAGTCGGAGGTTTTGAGTGCATCGGTCACTGCGAAATCGACCCTTACCCGAATAAGGCATACAATGCAATTTTTGATACGAGAGGTGAATATTACTGTGATGACGCAAGAAAAATCAATCCCGGCGAAATGCCCGACTTCGACCTTGTCTGCGCGGGATTTCCTTGTCAGAGCTTCAGCGTTGCGGGAAAACGGCTCGGCTTCGAGGATACCCGAGGTACTCTCTTCTTTGAGGTTGCCCGATTGCTTAAAGCGAAACGGCCTGCATTCTTTCTTTTGGGAAACGTCGTCGGACTGCTATCGCATGACGGGGGCAGGACACTTGAAACCATCTTCTCCGCGCTTGTTGAAGTGGGGTATCATTTTGAATGGTGCGTGCTTGACAGCCGATATTACGTTCCCCAACAGCGAAAACGGCTGTACATTGTCGGATATCTTGATGGACGATGTGCCGGAGAAATATTTCCTCTCGCAAGCCGC
>JBGUPW010000074.1:0-7219 GCA_045130495.1 Ruminococcus sp.
CTGTTTCGTGGCACTTCACAACTTCTGACTCCAGAACTAAACTTAAACATCTTTATCCAGAAGTAAAGTTTTAGTGTTAACAAGATAGTAGGGGCGCACCCGTGTGTTCGCCCGGGTACCGACGTTGTTTCCACGCCCGATTGTCAATAGAAAATAAAACGTTTTTATTCAGCGCCCTCGGGCGCACACATCGGTGCGCCCCTACGAACCCAAGGTAAACACTCCGTTTTCTAACTACACGCACAATATAATCTCCATATCAATTTTTCACGTAGGGGAGCCCCTTGCGGGCTCCTTGGCACCGACGTTTGTTTTACATCCGATTGTTAATAAAAAACCCACATCAAAAAATATCCGAAATAAGGAGGCTTTCCAAAAATGAAGTACAAACGATTCACAGCCCTGCTGCTCACCGCTGCGCTTTTGGCGGGCATGACCTCCGCCGTGCCTTTCACTGCTTCGGCGGCTCAGGCTCAGGAGCAGACCGCAGCTAACAGCGGAACCACGGGCGACTGCACGTGGTCGCTCAACAGCACCGTGCTCACGATAAGCGGCAGCGGAGCGATGGGCGATTTTGCAACTACGATCGGACCCTTTCTCAAATGGGGAACCAACATCACAAAGGTTATAATAGAGGACGGCGTGACCTATATCGGCAAATACGCTTTTTCGGGCTGCTCAAAGCTTAAAACTGTAATTGTTCCCGACAGCGTGACCTCAATAGCCGCCAACGCGTTCAACAACTGCGATAAAGCTGTCATTTACTCCAACCCGGACAGCTATGCCGCGACCTACGCCGCCGACAAAGGCATAAGCTTTCAGCCTGTGAGCGGAGTTACGGGCGACTGCACCTGGCAGCTTGACGACACAGTGCTGACGATCGACGGCAGCGGAGCCATGGCTGACACCGCTTTGGGAGACAACGCGCCGTGGGGCAAAGAGATCACCTTGGTGACTGTCGGCGACGGCGTTACGCACATCGGAAACAGGTCGTTCGAGGACTGCGAAAGCCTGACGTCCGTAACCTTCGGCAGCGGAGTAAAATCCATTGGCGGTTACGCGTTCCATTACTGCACAAGCCTTGAAAGCCTTGATTTCCCCATCGGGCTTGAAAGCATAGGCGAGCAGGCGTTTTTCCGCTGCGATACCTTAAAAAATGTTTATATTCCCGACAGCGTGACGACTATGGGGCGCACCGCCTTCGCCGGCAGCCTTTCGCTTGAAAGCATCCGCTTTCCCGAAAATCTCAGCACGGTTCCGAACGGAGTATGCGAAAGCTGCCGCGCGCTCACAAGCGTGACTCTGCCTGCAAATGCCACGATGATAGACAACAGCGCGTTTGAATACTGCACCGCGCTCACCTCTGTCGTGATCCCGAACACGGTCACAAGAATAGACTTTCACGCCTTTGAGGGCTGCACCGCGCTTGAGAGGGCGGATATCCCCGAAAGCGTAATAAGCATAGGAAGCGGCGCGTTCAACGACTGCGCTTCGCTGACTATCTACTGCAAAAACGGAAGTTTTGCCCACGCCTACGCACTTATGAACAACATAAACTGCGTCACCGACGGTGACGCAGAGCACACCTACACGGGCGGCAAAACAGGCAGTCTGCTGTGGTTCATGGACGAAAACGGCGTTCTGACGATAACCGGCAACGGCAATATGGGCGATTATTACAACAGCGCTCCGCCGTGGGACAAGACCCTCGTGACAAAGGTCATCATCGAAAGCGGAGCCACATCGATCGGCAACCGAGCGTTCCTTGAATGTCCCCGACTCTCGGAGGTTCAAATTCCCGGAACAGTCACCACTATCGGGATCGACGCGTTCTGCAAATGCCCGGGTATTAAAAGCCTTATCATTCCCGAAGGTGTTGAGAGGCTGGACGGCTGCGCGTTTTCTCAATGCACCGGAATAAAGACCCTTTCGCTTCCCGACAGCCTTGTGAATGTCAGCTACAGCGTATTCGAGGGCTGCATCTCCCTTGAAACAGTTACGATCCCGCCGAACGTCAATTACACCGGCTATATGTTTTCGGGCTGCACCTCTCTGAAAAAAGCCGTAATTTCAAACGGCGTTGATGAAATCGACAACTGTATGTTCAGAGGCTGCACAGCTCTGACAAAGGTAACTGTTCCCTCGTCGGTTTGGAGGATCAGGGAATATGCTTTTTCAAAGTGTAAAGCCCTGACCTCGCTTACCATCCCTGAAAGCGTCACAACAATAGAAAGAGAAGCGTTCGGCGAATGTACAAGCCTGAAAAAAATCACCCTGCCGCAGCGCCTTGAAATGACAAACCTTAAAAATTTGATGTTCTACGGCTGTACGGCGCTCGAAAGCATCAGGGTTCCGGACGGCATAACCGAATTTGAGGACAGCTGCTTCGCTGACTGCGAAAGTCTTAAAAATATCACGCTGCCCGGCAGCCTTAAAACGCTCGGTTACGGCTCCTTCCGCGGCTGTACTTCCTTAGAGACAATCACACTGCCGCAGGGTCTTACGTTTTTGCGCAATCAGGTTTTCCGCGATTGTACAAATCTGAAATCCCTGACTCTGCCAGACAGCCTCGCAAAAATAGGAAGCTCCTGCTTTGACGGCTGCACCTCGCTCGATCATCTGACGATCCCCAAAAACGTCATTGAGATCGCTACCGATATGTACGCCGAGGGCATTTCCGCGCCGCGCCTGATCGACGTCGCCCCCGAAAACGGGTACTACGACAGCCGCGACAACTGCGGAGCGATAATACATACCGCATACAACGTTATGATAGCCGGCTGCCGCACAAGCACGGTTCCCTACGGAGTGACCAAAATAGACGCGGGAGTATTCAAAAACTGCCGCGGACTGCGTTACCTGAGTATTCCCGAAACCGTGACGGAAATAGGATACGGAGCGCTGTACAGATGCTCCGATCTGACCACGCTGATAATCCCCGCAAGCGTCACCGAGTTCGGGGTATACAGCTTGGAAGCCTGTTCCACCGATAAGCTCACCGTTTACACTCCCGCCGGAAGCGCCGCAGAAGAGTACGCGCGCAATCACGGCATTACTGTAAAGGATATCTCGCTTGCACCCGAAAGAGAGCGCGGCGACGTGAACTTTGACGGCTTGACGGACATTCGCGACGTGACTGCGGCTCAGCGCTTTCTTGCCGAGTACGAAAATCTGACTCAGGCTCAGCGCGAGGCGGCGGACTTCAACCACACAAACACCCTGACGGTTGAGGACGTCACCGCCCTGCAAAGATATTTGGCGGAGTTTGAAAACTAATACGGAGTATAAAAATGCAAAATATTTATCCTTCCTTTTACAATAAATTCAAATGCATAGCGAACCTCTGCGAGGATAGCTGCTGCAAGGACTGGGATATCGACATTGACAGCCAAACCGAGGAATTTTACAAAACCGTTCAGGGCGGCTTGGGTGATAAGCTCCGTCAAAAGCTCGTGACCGACGATGACGGCGAGAGGGTGTTCAAGGTTGAGAACGGGAGATGTCCGTTTTGGAACCGCGATATGCTCTGCGATATCTTTATCGGGATCGGCGAGGAACACCTCAGCGAAACCTGCGCCAAATTTCCCCGAGTAAAGGTCGATTACAACGGCTTCCGCGAAAATTTGCTCTCGTTCGCCTGCCCCGAGGCGGCTCGGCTCATGCTTGCTGCCGACGACGGCGCTTACGCGGATTTCGGCGGTGTTGAAGAAAGCGGCGCGGACGAAGAAGATTACATGAGCTTTTTGCTGAAAGCCCGCAGCCGCACTGCCGCCATGCTGCTCGACAGAGAGGTTCCGTTTGAATACCGCCTCGCCGATTGTCTTGAATTCAACGCGCAGGTGCAGGCGATCCTCAACGGCGAAGAACCTGCTCCGCTCGAAGCGGGAGAACAAAATTCCTGCCGCTTTATTTTGGATATGCATACGGAATTTGAAATTATGAGCGAGCGTTGGCGCAAGGCGCTGAACGATATACTGAGTACAGCCGACGCACTTGAAATTCGCCCTGATTTCGCGCGGGATTTTGAAAAGTTCGCGCTGTACTACATCTACCGCTATTATCTGGAGGCGGTGAACTCGGGCGACGTACTCTATTCGATGAAGCGAGTTGTCTGCGCATATATCGTGACGGGCTGGCTCGATGCGGATTTTGCGGAAAAGGGCTATCCCCTGCCTCGTATGCGGATTTTGCAGCGTTACTCAAAAGAGGTTGAACATTCCTACGAAAACACCGAAGCCATCAACTCTCGTTTTGATTCAGACCCGCGTTTCAGCATTGAAAATCTCATCACCATGCTTGAAGCTGTGGTTTGATAACAGTATGATCCCCAAAATTCAAAACGGCTCTTTCTCACAATGAGTTAAGAGCCGTTTCGTTATTTTTCCAAAATATTCAGCAGATCATTTTCAGATCATTCTTCAGGTTTGGACTCGGCGGTTTCGGGAACAGTTGTTTCAGGCTCAACAGAAGTCTGCGGAACTGTTGTGGGCGGAGCCGTCGTAACCACGGGAGGTGTTGCAGGCGGAGCCGTGGTAGGTGGCGGAGTCGTTGTTGTGGGAGGAACCGTTGTGGTCGGAGCCGTAGTCTTTGGAACCGTCGTGACCACGGGAACCGTTGTAGCGGGAGCGGTTGTTGCCGCAGTGCTGGTCTCGGGCGCCTTTACGGTATATTTTACAGGGTTGCCCGTGAGAATGACACCCACATTTTCAAGCCGCTGCCTTTGAGATTGATCGTAGTTGAGCGTTACGACCTGATTGTTTTTAAGATTGATCTTTTTGTCAAACTTAAGCTCTACGCTGCCCATATTGTTGTCTCCGCTGCTGACGGTGACGTTGAATGAATCCTTTTTAAGGCTGTATTTTATTCCGTCGAAAACCGCGTCAAAGGGTTTGATTCCGACCTTCAACTGTCCGCTGCGCGTGCCTTCCGTAAAAATCAAATTGTTCTCTTTGATATAGTTCATCATATCAAACTCAACGGACTTCTTAACGGTTATGCCCTTTGCGTTCAGCAGGTCGCTCATTTTATACTCGCAGGTCGTGTTTTCGTGCTTAAACGATACGCCGTATTCACTTTCGATGCGCATGATCGAATCCATTCCGCTGCGCTGCGAGGTATTGTCGGTGCTGCTTTCATCGGGCCACTTGTATGAGACGATCGCAACGTCTTCCGAGCTCACGTTTGCGAATTTGGGTGTATTTGTGGTTTTGCCGATAACATTATAATCGATAGTCACAAATCTTTGGATCCTCGTAAACAAGCTTGCGGCGCGTGCGGGCTGCAAGCCGGTGTCACGGGAAAGGCGTTCGGAGTCAAAGGTAAACAAGCCGCTGATCTTTCCGTCGTACACTGTTTGAGCCTTTCCGTCATCGCTTATGTCGTTGACCTTTACGGTGAGGTATCGCGTCATGTCAACCAACGAAGAACCCTGATCGGATTTGCTTAATCCGGGAATTATCACCGCGAAAAGCACCACTGTCAAAGCTATTATGACTGCGGCGCAGATTACCGAAATCAAAATGAATTTTTTGTTATTGGATGACTTCGGATCCTTCTTGCCGTCAGCCTGCTTCTCCGGATCCTGCCCATTCGGGTCATACTGCTGATTTGGATTATTCAGCTGATTGGGGTCACGCTGCTGATTGGGATTATACTGCTGATTTGGATTATTCGGCTGATTTGGGTCATACTGCTGATTGGAAGCACTTTGCTGCTCTTTTCTTTGCAGAGCCTGTCCCAAACGCGTTCCGCAATTATCGCAGAATTTTGCGCCGTCTCTGTTTTGATGACCGCATTTTCCGCAAAACATATCATCATCTCCTCTTTTAGTAACGGGAAGCACGCCGTAAGCGTGGATCTCCATACCACTATTTTAACGGATAACAACACAAAAAGTCAACCTTTTATTTTCAAAACCCGCGTTAATCCGAATAATAAAGCCGAAAAATACTCTCAGAAAATATGTACGGGCGCACAAAATGCACGCCCGCGTTGTCAGCAGCAGAATTTCTGCCTGACCTGTTCGATTTTCTGTCTGTCAACCTGCTGCACCGGGTACCAGCCCTTTTCCTGCATTTTCTCGTAGATCTGCTCCTGCATTTGAAGCGAGGAGTTGAGCGAGCAGGAGAAGGCGTGGTGTACGTCGGGGCTTGCGCTTTCGATCGTGCCGTGCATGAGAAGATCGCACGCGCCCTTTTCAAGAATCAGCATATTTTCCATGAGTTGTCTGTCGTCCATGTCGCGCCCTCCTTACAGCAAGTCGTAGAAGCTCTGAAAAATCGCGCGGTGCTTTTGCTGCTGCTCGTGCGTAAACCGTTTCAGATCCTCATCCTGCAAACGCTGTGTCGTGTTCTGCCATTCCGATTGAAAATGCTGCTCGTGACCGAGCGCGTCTTCAACATAAAGCAGTTCTTTTTCTGTCATATTAAAAACCTCCCTTTCGGTACTTTTATTATGCGCCGCGAGAGGTTTTTTTATACGGTTTTTAAAATTGTAATTTTTTCCCGTTGCCACGGGAGGGCAGTCCGCGCTTCTGAACAAAACATAAAAAACCTTCCTTCTCAGCACGCGTTTGACCGCACCGGTCGGCTGAGCCGCGAGCGTGACGCTCGACCCGGTCCGCGCACCTAATGTAATATAAAAAACCTTCCTCCAAATCCCGCGTTTGACCGCGCCGGTCGGCTGAGCCGACAATCAATCCGCGCAACTAAACAACATAAAAAGACCTTCCTCCAATTCACGCGTTTGACCGCGCCGTTGAAGGAAGGTTAATTTCATATGATATTATTTAATAGGCGCCTTGGGTGCAGCGTCACGCTGCTTATTCGGCGGGCTCCAAAGTAGAGAGCTGCTTGAGGTGAGCGTACTTCTGCTCGGCGTTCTTTTCAGCCTCGGCGAAGAGCTTCTCGGCTCTTTCGGGGAACGAACGTGTGAGAGCGTTGTAACGAACCTCGCCCATGATGAAGTCACGGTAGGAAGCTGTGGGAGCCTTGCTGTCAAGCTGGAAGGGATTCTTGCCCTGCTCAGCCAAACGCGGATCATAGCGGAAGTTGTTCCAGTAGCCCGCTTCAACAGCCTTCTTCTCTTCGAGCTGAGCAATGCCCATGCCGCCCTTGATGCCGTGGTTGATGCAGGGAGCGTAGCAGATGATCAGCGAAGGACCGTTGTAGCTTTCAGCCTCAACGAACGCCTTGAGAACCTGGTTGTTGTCAGCGCCCAT
>JBGUPW010000075.1:0-12446 GCA_045130495.1 Ruminococcus sp.
TTGCCGAAACGCCGAGGATATCAGAAACTCTTTGCAAATCTGATTTTTTTAATGTGACAACAGCCGTGCCTGTCCTTAAATCAATTCTGCTTGATAAAAGGATATTATGATTAAGTAAATGCGTAATTTGCCAAGCGTACAGTTTCAACTGAACCGATTCACCAAACGAATTGACAATTTGTCTGTATGGAATGTTACCCATAATCTTTTTGCCATTTTTGTAATCAATATAAAAACGCGACGGAACGGTTAAAGAATAACTTTTGATTTTTCTTTTTGGCGCGTGATTGATTCGATTTTGTAAGTTTAAAATATATCTAATCAACCGCAGCGAAAACAAAAACGGATTTTTTGTAAACAGATTAGGACTACCGAGTCGCTTATCGGTTATCTTTATTTTTTCGGCGTATTTTTTCTCATACCGTTTCCAGTTTACTGCTGCAAGCTGATTGTAGTATTCATAACTCGGCGTGATGTATTTTTTGCTGCCTATTCGCACGGTTTCACTGACAGTGGTTTTGATACTCATTCTTTGCTCAATACTTGCTTTAGAATATTTCTGACCGAATTGTTTTGCCAATGTATCGGCGCGGATTCCTTTTGATTCTCCGTTTTTTCTGAATGTTATATTTTTATTTGTGAACTTAATATCATAACCATGCGTTTGAAAGAAAACAATAAATTCATTTTTATCGTGACATTCTTCAAACGCCTTATCCAAATCCTTAACGAGTTGAAATTTCCAACTGCGTCCTTCCTTTGCAGCGTTTAGAGTGGGTTGGTCAAGCGGATAATACTTTGTCGCATTATCTTTTTCGATAACGCTTAATCCGTATTTGTAACACAGCTCGTCGGAAACCTTGCGCAGCATTTTTAAGTGCGTTTTGTTTTCGTAAAACTTCTTTCCGTCCAACATGCTGCACGAATTGACAATCATATGATTATGAATATGATTTCTGTCAACATGCGTAACTAAAACAGCTTTGTAGTCAGGCGAGCATTTCTCCAAAAACTCCCGACCGATTTTATGCGCAAGCTCCGGTGTAACATTATCTGACGGAGAAAAAGACTGAACGATATGTGACACAAGAATACCTTTGTCCTTACCGAAAGCAATTCTGTCATTTTGAAACTCTGTCAGCACATCATGGTCATGATTAACGCAATTATGATAAAAAGTCAGTTTTAAATCTGTTTTCTCTTCCTGTATTGCGTAATCATAAACGTTTTTGAAATGCATCTGCGTTTTTATTTTCGGGTGCGGCGTATCATGTTTTCCTGCAAATTTTAAAACAGCCATTTTCAACAATCCAATTGTTTCTCAATGTTTTGCAAACGCTTATTGATTGCCTTAACCGCCACCGTTAAGTCAGATAATGTTTCTGACAATAAATTTTCGTTAAATTCCGGTTCGTTGATAAAGCTTAAAAATTCTTCAAACTTAGCGTAACAATCCTTCATGAGCTTTTTTACTTCATCAACGCTGTTGATAGAAACATATTGATTGGTATTTGCAATGGCGGCAATTTGATTTATGTTTGTTCCGATTTTTGATAAATGATAAACCATATCGGGAAGATTCTCACAAATGACAATTCTTTTCAAGCGAATGCACCGGGCAATGTATTCGTTTAAAGAAATCCCCATTAAACCCGCATGATAGGACGCATTCTTTTTATCCGTCGGCGTAAGCCTTAACAAAAGTTTTTCAGATTTTTTCTCAGTTCCCATTTTTGATTCACCTTTTTTGAAATTTGATTTTCTGATTTTTAAAAATTTAGTTTTCGATATTGGTTATATTTTTGTAAATTTTATCGTTTTATAATTCACAGCACCGTTCTGTTTATTGTTTTTTCTCTGTTGGTTTTAACCCCTAAAAATCGCTTGCGATTTGGGGGGTTGCAAGCATAGAATTTGTATATCAGAGTGATATACAAATTCGCTTGTTAGGGAGAAACCCTAAAACCCCGATTTCGGTAAAACCGAAATTCAAAAATCAATCACTGTGTTCAGCAGAAAATCATGTTTTACAATATTGTTTTGTTTTGGAAAAAACACAAATCTATTATTTTATCATTCATCTGTTGGTTGCGCCGATTTTCCGGATGCGGCAAAATCATTTCCATCAATAAATTTTTCAAAATCATCAATATTCTTAATTCCGTAATCCGCAAGAACATTCATCAACTGCTCGGATTCTTCTTCACGGATTTGCTGCTCCAATTTCATTTTTTGTTTTTTCAGAGCTTTGATTTTTTCTTTTGATTGTGCGACAACCAGATTTTCCTTTGCTATCTGCTCCAATACTCTTTGCAGTTTTTCTTGTTTATTTGACATTTGAAACACTCCTTTTTTTACCAGCGGTCAAAGAATTTTACATTTTCATATTGCAGAATAAAGTTTTGCGTTGAGTGAAAATTGCCCGGTTCGGAATCATAATAATCAGCCGTGCACATGTAAAACAATCTGTGTTTCACCGCTAACCCGTTTTCATCAAAAATGAAATTCACTGCTTCTACCGCGTTTTGTGATTTCTGATCCGTATCGCCCACATAGCCCATTCCGACAATTACATCTTTGATAGAAGTGTAACCGTCATACACGATCGCGCATTTGATCGCCTGTGCAATAAGACAGGAACCGATGAAGCTGCCGCCAAATTCTCCCGTAACGATTCTTTCAAGTAAGTCCCGATTATTTTCTGATAATTCAATTTTAGGAAGCGAGAATCCATTATCGTCAACCTTTGTTTTTAACAAAACAGTATCTTGATTTTTCAAATCCGCATTAATCGTATCTAAAAAATTTTGTGTTCCGGTTTTGATAATCTCGTTCACGGCAGGGCGAATAATTGATTCCGATGTTTTAAAAACATGCCAAGGTTTATCATTTAAATAAGTCGTTTTATATGTACAGGTTTTTAAACCGTTATGTCCTTGCTGAACAATTTGCGATTCGCCGACCAGCATATCATCCGCATTGATTTTTTGAGTTTCATACGGTATAATTTCATCACGGGTCGCTTGTTGATATTCAATTTTTGTAACGACAATTGTTTGATTTTCAGTTATTGTATCGGACAAATCCAAACCAATCACATCATCTTTTTCAAGCTGAATATTCAAACGCTTTAGTGTGTTCCCAACGGAATCGCAGGGAACAAGATATGTTTGTTCTTTGTCGTGATAGATAATTTTGATCGACACCAAGGATTCGATATATTCTTTTTTCGCCGACAAAAACGTGTCCTTGATTAAACCATTTTTAAAATTCTCAATACTGCTTGCCTGTATTTCCGGCAATTCTGTTATCTGTTTTTCTTCACGATAATCAGAAAGGCAAATCGTCGTCGCCAGTATCGAAATCGCAATTAAAATCTTTACCGTTTGCTGAATGCGGAATCTGGACATCATCATAGCCCCCTGTTTTTTTACTTTCCAAAAATTCAATTTCTTCAATTTTAAATTCGTAATATTTTTTCTCGTTTTTGATAGTTGACTGGTAGCTTGCCCGAACGCCGACACGATCTCCCTTTTGAACATAACTGCATATTATTTCAGCGATCTTACCATAAGCAGCCATTGGTGGAAAATCTGTCTTATCGCTCTTTCTCCTTTGAACGGCAATTTGAAAACTACAGCAGCTTACATTGTCTTTTGTTTTTTTGAGTTCGATTTCTGTTGAAACTCTGCCGATAAAAATGCATGAATTAGTCATATCAGCTCCACCTTTCCGATTGCAGATATTCCATCTTTCTGCTCTCAAAATCGTCAGAATGGCGGTATTGAATCTTCAACATCGCCCAACCTCTTTTAAACTCTTTCATCGTCTGAATATCATTAAGAGTTGTAGTTGATCGCTGAACACGACTTAGCAAACGGTTATATACCTTTTTGTATTCGCGCACACTGGCTTTTTTTCGATATTGCCTGTTATAAGAAGCAGTCCTTAATTTTACACAGCCTTGGTGTTCGTTTATGGGAGCAGGACGACTACAATACTTCATGTTTTTTTCGGCAAAAAATAATCGTTCGCAATTGCAGCAACGAAAAACAGATTGTCCGCTTTCCAGAATTTCAAAAAGCGACAATGCGCATAATTCTGATAACGTATGGATTTCCGTTAAAGTAAAAAATGAAAAACTCGAATACGACTTCTTTAATTCACTTATTATTTGATTGGTAGAATAGCCGAACGGAAGCTGTATTTTTGACCGAACCTGACGTATTCTATATCTGTTTGTAAAATCAAACAAATTAAATAAGCTATGCGCTCGTGGAAGAATTCTTAAAAACAGCTCGCTTAATGTTTGATAACTAAAATCCATTTTTTTATCCGCAATACGATTAAGATATTCCTTAACTGACAACAACCGTTGCACTTCTTTTTCTGTTACAAGGAAATCGCTAAGAAATTCTTTTAAGTTGTATTCCCGGTTGACATATATCAAATCTTCACCAGCCTTATCAGGTAAATAGTCTATTAATTCAATAATACCCATCATCAGCTCACCGACAGGAAGCTTAATGGTCAACCCGTTATATTGGTATATCTCTAAAGCAATCAGCTTTTGATGTGTCACGGTATAAGAAACGCCATAGCTTTTGATTGTAGATAGTTTAATATATTCCATCACTCACACTCCTTCTAACGCTCAAAAAGCCCACATGCTTATTTGTGGGCTTTCTGAGCATATATATAAACAACACAATCAGTTCGGCTCAAGGAGCAATAGGTTTTTTGATGAACGTATGAAAGCAAATAGTCGAAATGATTGAGTTGGTTTTATCTTTGACTTACGGCTACAGAAAAGTAGCCGCAAGCCAAAAACAAAAAAACTTCTATCCGAAATAAAAGGAATAATCTAATTTTTCGTGGGCTTATTTTGCCTGTAATCGTTTTTCTTTTTCAGGTACAAAATTGCCTTAACTAATGCAAAAATCACAGCAGAAGCGACCACAGCGCCCACAATAGGCACCACGGGGATTCTCTTGCTGTTCGCATGGATATGTATTTCATCAGCCGTCGTAATCATACCTTCATCCTGTACTCGTTCGGCATGAACAAGAAGGCGATGGCTGTTGATGCCGTAAGGATAACAGGTGATCAAGGTCAAAAGATCTCTGCCTTTTTCTACCTTCAATTTCGTAATATCGTTAGGCTCTATGACTTCTGTACCGCAGACTATGTATTTCAATGTTTGGTTAAGTATTCTGATATAGATCACATCATCAAGCACCAGCTCGTCTATATCATCAAAAAATTTCTGCGTAGGATATCCGCTATGAGCCGAAACACATGCGCGTGTATCTGTGCCGCCGATAGGAAAAGAAGATTTTTCCAAATGCGCAGCACCCTTTTTCAGAACGTCCTCGCTCTCGCCGTGATAGATCGGCAGCTTGACGTTAATTGACGGGATTTCGATCGTACCCATTATGCCGTTGTCAATATCAAGAATATCAAAGTACTCGTTCAATACTTTTTCATATTCATTGTTACTGTCGCTGAAGTAATCAGTTGCGATCATTTGATTGTATTGCTTTGCCTTTGACAGTTCAGCTTGAATTTTCCGATTTGAAGAAGTGGAAACATTGCTGTTATATTCATTGATTCTCGATTCGTTGTAGTATTCGTTGATTAAGTTACTGACGGACGGGAATATAAAACAGCCGACACTGAATATTCCCAATGCAATCATCATAACAAAAAAGAGTTTCTTTATAATTTTCATAGACTTCATAAAGGGACTTTAAGGGGCAGACAAAGCTGCCCCTTATCAATGATTAGTTATTTTTCGAGGTACATATAAAGCTGCTTCCAAAACGGGCAGTCAACACGCTTTTTTTTGAATTGGCGAGACACAAGGAATAATGCGCCGCCGATCAGCAGGGAGATAACGCCTGCCAGATATACATACTGAACGTAACCGCCGGTCTGCGGTGCGATCAGCTTGGTATCGGTGACGGTCACAGAAGCATATCCGTCTTTCGGTGCGTTTTCAACCCATGTGTTGTTGGTGAAAGCATCCAGATAGCTTACGTCGATAGAAATCGGAATGACCTTACCGTAAACGTTATAACCGTCGGGGGCTTCGATCTCCGCGATGAAATATTTACCGCTCTGAACGGTGAGCACCTCGCCCTTACTGTTGAGAAATACGACCTTACCGTTTGTATCGGAGATACCGACCGCCAATTCATTAGTCTTGTCCGTAGCGTTGGCTTCTGTGGCATAAATACCGAATTTCGCGCCCTCTAACGCCTTTCCGTCCTCGTCAAGCTTGGTAACGCCTACACCGTAAGTATAGACATAAACCGTGTTGCCGGGAACGCTGTCAACGTGAGAGTCATTGCCGTATTGCAGTTCAACATCTTCATTCGGATTGCCCTCAATGCCGATAACGGCATATTTATTCAGGTCAGCAGAATAAGTCACCAAAACGTACTCTACCGAGGACTCGTAGAAATCATCGTTGGCAAGGTAATCTTTACTCAACGCAACATTGAATTCTGTGTTTTCTCCCTCTTTTGCGGAGGTAATATTCACGGAATAATCGTTATCAGACAATGTGGCAAGTGTTTTTCTGTCCTTGTCCGCAAGGAACACCTTAACGCTTTCTTTGTCGAAGGTCAAGCCGGCGCTCATATTATCAAAAACAGTATATTGTGTCAGTTTAATGGAAGATGAACCGGCTGTGCTGTTGTAGAGAGCAAAATCCACGGTGTCGCCAATGCTGACATCGGTGAAATTCACATTATCCTTGGTCGAGTTGGTGATTTCTTTAAATGTGACGGGCGTATCGTCGGCAACCTTTGCCGCGAGGTTGATCGGGCTGATGGTATAAACCCAACTGTTATCCTTGAAATAGGGCAGTACAACAACAGAGTTTTCTACCGACTTAACACCGGCAGGAAACCCTGTGCACTTTACATAATAAATACCCTGTTCCAACTCGGAAAAGGTCTTTGTCTTATCCTTTGAATCAAAGGTACCGCAGGAGATAGCGGTCGCGGGCATATCAACGGAAACGGGAGAAATACTGTCGAGCTTCAGCAAAATGTCCTTTGTTTTGCCGGACTTTACTTCTTCCGTAATTTCGTCGAACAACGGCTCGTAGCTTGTCTCATAAGAGGGATCGCTTGCTGTTTTCAGCTTGGCAACCTCGAAAACCTCGAAGGTATAGCCCTCTTTATTGCAGTTGACGGTAAAAGAAACCGTCTGTGATTCATCGAGAAGCGTCGCTGCGGAAACGAACGGGATAGCGCATAACATCAGCATTGTAGCGGCAAAAGTGATTGCCAGAATTTTCTTAATCATTTTTTTCATTTGATTTCACTCCTGATCTAATAGATTTTTTCTTTTTAATAATCAAATAAGCGCCCAATCCTGCGATAATCGCCGCAAGACCGACAGCGCCAATAATATAAAATGGTTTTACGCCGAAAGAACCTGTATTAAACAAGATTGCTTCATTGTCCTTAACAGTCAGCGCAACATGCAAGCTGTTTGCATTTTCACCTGAAATAGTAAAAGGTATTTTCTCGGCATAAGGGGTTTTGCCTTGCGGCGCAGCCACCTCAACAAAATAGTAATCGCCAAATGGCATGTTATCGACAAAGAAATCACCGTTTGAATCGGTGTCTATGATTTGGATTAGTCCGTTGTCACTGTACCGATAAGCGCCGCCAGACAACATATTGACGGTAACGGGCTTTCCATCTTTGGTAAACAGCCGCCACTGAGACCCCGTCAGGTTTTGCCCCTCACCGTCACGCTTGTGAAGCGTGACCGAGCCGGTCTTGAAATGATTTGTCATTGTTACCGTCTGAACGTCCGGCGTATCGCTTACGGTAAACGATACATCTTCACCAAGAATGTACTGAGGTAATGTACTTACTTCATGCAGACGATAGGTTTTACCGACGACCAGCTTTCCGTCAATGCGGTAAGGAGTTCCGTCCGTTTTCCATGTCGGAACAACAACCTTGCCGGAATCATTGTCAATAACCTGAAGCTCAACCCCGGCGATCGCCTGATTGTCAGGATTCACTTTGATGATCTCGATCTTGGTAATATCGTCTTTCATGATAACCTTGGTTGTCGAACCATCCGCATTCACCGTAAAGGTAATACTGTTGGCGGTGACATATCCATCCGCAGGAATCTTCTCGGTCAGAACATAAGATTTCCCTTTTTCAAGACCTTTGATAACATGAGCTGACGTTTCTGACACCCATTCGTCAACGATAGTGGACAAATTGTCCACCGCCGCAACGGTCAGGGTTGCCCCTGCGATTTCATTTGTACCGGTAATATCGGTTTTTGAAATATGTGTTTCCGTCGGACTGTTCGCAGCTTGGAAAACTGCCGCAGAAGCTTCGGTTTGATTGCTTGCAGTAATCTTGATAGTCTTAACATCGGGAATCAAAACATAACCGGGAGGACAGGCGGTTTCCTTGATATAGTATGTTCCTACAACTTGTTTCTTTGTAAAGGTTCCTATTCCCGAACCATTTGTCACACAAGTATCAAGGCAATAATCGGCTGTGCATTTTTTGTTGGAATACAAGCCAAACGTACAGCCTGCAAGCGATTTTCCGGTGTCCTTATCGGTTTTTATTACCTTTGCATATCCGTAAAGCAAAGTGTTATGAAACATGACGCTTTTGATCATGTGATTCATGATAGGGGTATCTTCATTTACCAGTGTAAAGACTTGCGGCTGCGGTTTTTGATATCTGTCAGGAATATAATAAGTGTTGTTTCCTGTGCGGAAACCGAGTTCCTCCACCGTGTATTGAATCAGATTGTCATCATCATCATAAATAGGAAGATTCGCTACATTAGCAACGCCCGTCTCATTGGTGACAAGGAGAGGATAATCGCTTTTTTTCGAGGAAACAAGCTTAAAGTATACGCCTTTGTTATTATTGTCGTCAGATTCTTTGATGACGTTCAAATCTGATAATACAACAGTGTTTGTGAATGAAACAGAAGATGTTTTCCCGGATTCCAGTCTGACCGTCTTCGGCGCTGGCTTTTGCCCGTATCGCTTTGGATAGTAATAGCTTCCGTCAGCTCGTTTAAAGCCGAGTTCTTCTACCACATATTCCTTGTTAACGGGCAGACTGCTCAATTCGCTGTTAACGATCAAACCGCTTTTATCGGTACAAAAATCTTTGGAATAACCGTTTGTTGAAACCCTGAACCAAATCCCTTCAACCTTGTTATCCGTCGCGGTTTTGTATATTTCCAAACCGCCGTTATCTTGCGTTTCAGGGAACTGTAAAACACCTTCGTCAATATTTTCGTTGGTTGTGCGCCACGAAATATTACCACTGTTTTCATTGATATTGGCAAGATAAACTGACGGGTTCAACTGATAACCGTTTGGTGCTTTAGTTTCCTGCACGGTTATGGTGCCAAATGGAATAGTCGGATAGCCTTCGTCATACCAAAAATCATCACCTGACACTAAATAATTTGGAGAGTAATTGATTCTGCCGTTAGAATTTGTCTTAAACACCCATGTTCTTAACGGTTGTGTATCTCCGATTTCATCAATAGAGTTGAGATATGCAGGATAGAATTTTACGGTAAATTCTGCATTGGCAAGCTTTTCCGTGTTTGTTCCCTTGCCGGTTGTTGCGTCATATTTTTGAAGCAACACGGTAATGGGATCATTTTCGGGCTTTTCCGTACTGGTAAAGGTATAAATAGGATAACCGTCGTTGTCACACTTTCCTGAGAATTCAAACTTGTGAATGGTTGTGTCCAACGCGTAACCGGGAGAAGCCTGCGTTTCCTTTGCCCACAGCTCTTGTCCGTCAATCGGTTCACCGTCCAAATAACTGCCGTTTCCGTTTGCGTCGGTAATAATGGACGCGCCGTCAAACAAAGGCTGCGTACAATTTTGATCGGTAAAGATTCCGTACACCGCGCCATTCAAGCTATAACAGGAATTACCGCTTGTAATCGTTTCGTCCGACGAACGCTTTGTCATCTTCAAAACCATCTTCGGCGTGTTTGGAATAGAAGGCGTTCCGTTCTTGTTCTGAAAAGAAGTGTCTACCTGATAAATCGGAAATCCATTTTCGTCAATTCTTCCTGAATCCACATATCCGTAGACATTGTTATTGATCTCATATCCGGCAGGAGATTTGAACTCGATCACGCAGTAATTAGCAATATCCACGATAGCAAAATCCTTGTCCTCGTTGCCATATCCAAAGTTTTTGAAGTATCCTTTTCCGTCGTCTTTGGTGTAGATATACGAAAGCTGACCGTTCTTTGTTAGCGCACCTTCTTTTCGTGCATCCGTATTCTGCGGTTGCGTTACAGCTACATTCGCCGCAGCCTGATTGTTTTTAAACGCGACAAACTGCGCGTCATATAAAGAATAGGCACTGTTATTATCGGTAAAGCCGGGATTGAGACTAGCCTTGTTCAGCTCCAGTCTCATTCTGTAAACAGGAAAAATAATATTCTGCCGGTTATCGCTGACATGAATCAGATATACTCTCAAAGAATCTGTCCTGTTTGTCAGGCTTCCTGACTGAATACCGCTTCTTATGGCGTTAACATAGCTTGTTACCGCTTTTTTATAGGTGTATTCCTCATAGCCGGGATTCACACCGAACGCAACATCAGAACCATACATCGCATAAGCTGCGGCGTAGTGCGTAAATGAATAGAAATACGCTGTTTCGCTCAAACCGTCGGCAAGATTATCTCGATTACGAAAATACTGCATCGCACCTTTCGGTGTTTTTTCATATCCACTGTTTCCGGTGCTGAACGCAGGACTAACCGTGTTCATTCCGGGACCGTTATAGCCATAATATAAAATATTTCTTACGATTTCGTCGGTGACAGCACTGATATACTGCGCGTCAAATGTTGCTCCATTCGGCAGCGTTTTAGCCGGTTCGACACAATAGCCGTCGGTAGTATATCCCGATGAAGTAGTAACATAAAAACGAGGGGTATTATGAAACCACCCGGTAGTTTCGAGAGAAATGCTACCGCTGAATTGGTCTGAACCACTTGTTTCAGCCGCTGCTACGGTATTTGCACCAAACGGAAATGCCATCAAAAAGGCGTTCAATGCTAATACGCCGACGAGGAAAAATGAAATGAATTTTTTTGGAATATTCATATGTTTCCTCCTTTCTTAATCTTGAATATTCGTTTGAGTTGATTGATTGGGTCTGTCCCGAATCATGAAATAAAGCCGCATATATTCACTCTCCTTTTTTTTATCAAAAAAAGGCACAGCGTTTTGCCGTGCCTTTCATTGGTTCCCTATTCGATTATGAAACGATTAATACCAGCCTGCTTCCTTCACAAGCACCTGTTCCGTCCATGCTTCTTTGACGACTACGGTTTCCATATGCGACTGTTCGGGAACAGTGACGGTTTTTGTGCCGACCTGAACCTGTTCGGTGGTTGTATACCAACCTCCGTCGCCGCCTTCTTCCATGTGTGCTTCAGCGTGAGCATCTCTTGCCTCTTGACTTCCAAGTTGAAGCAAATCCATACCGCAATCCTTGCATTTATGGATTCGTTTCATTTCATAAACAGGTTCTTCATAGGAATATGCTTCCTGATCAACCACTTTAACCTGTTTTGTCACAGCGGGGTGTGAAACGGTTTTGTAGACAGCCGAATGGTATGTTTTTCCGGCGTGGGGATCAACCGATGTTGATTGTGTCGCGGACGGCTGTGAACTGCTTGACTGACTGCTTTGCGCGGGCTTGCTTGCCTGACTTGATTGACTGTTCTGTGCAGGCTTGCTCGTCTGACTTGATGGACTGCTCTGCGCAGGCTTGCTCGTCTGACTTGATTGACTGCTCTGTGCGGATTTACTTGTCTGGTTCGAATAGCTGCTCTGTGCGGATTTGCTTGTCTGGTTCGAATAGCTGCTCTGTGCAGATTTGCTTGTCTGCCCGGAACCGTTATTGACCGAACTGCCGCCCGATGAACTGTTCTTTTGCCCGGCGGCAGCGTTGTTTTGCTCAACTCTTGCTTTATTTTCGTTAGCCGTTTTCACGCTTGCTGCATCGACCTTAACAGTTTTACCGTCTGAGGTTTTGACCTCAACCTTGCCGTCTGCGGATTTTTTAACTGTATTTCCGTTCTTGTCAACAACATTCCCTTTGTCATCAACAGACAATCCTGCGTCAACAACAGCCTGATCCGCTGCTCCGAGAGTTTCCATTGTCGCGGGTTCAATAGTTGACGCTTCATCAAAGGTTGCGGTCGTCGGCTCAGTTACCGTATTATTTCCACAGCCGGTAGAAGCCATTGCCAATAAGACGGTCATCAATGTAATTATGAGAAATCTTTTCATCATTCATAACTCCTTAAAAAATACTTTGATAATCAAAAACATCAACGCGAACTTCTTTCACACAGGACATAATACCTGTCAGCGCCGCCGTTCG
>JBGUPW010000076.1:0-13176 GCA_045130495.1 Ruminococcus sp.
TAATATGAAATTTAAAACCGTTTTAACCTGCGCGGCGGGGCTGCTTGCTTTATCGCTCACGGCGTCGGGCTGTTCGGCTTTTATAAATGAAAGCGGAAAAATGAGCCCGGCGGACACGCGTGAGCTTCCCGCTACTCAGCAAACTGCTGACGAGCTCAGCAAAAAATACAACGGCTACGGCTTCAAGGCGCTGCAAAACTCCGCCGAGCAAAAACTGTACGCCTGCATTGACGAAACAATAAACGAGTCCGAGAGCCGCGAGATATACACCGAGCGGTTCGAGGACCCGAAGAGGATCAGCGACGTGATCGAGTTCTACAAGGACGACCACCCCGAGGTGTTCTGGATAGACGAAGCCAAGCCCTACTACTACGCCAACGAGATCGACGGGCTGACGCTTGAGCTGAACTTCAAGTATGAGGGCGACCTGCTGGACGAGGTCAAAACCAAGCTGAGCAACGCGATCTCAACGGCACTTGCAAACGCTCCCGTTCACGGCTCCGATTACGAAAAAGAGCTTTATATCCACAATTATCTAATCGACCACTGCGTCTATGACACCGAGGCGGTCGATTATCACAAAAGCGAAAACGAGGTGCGCGCGAACGAGCAGAACGCTTTCGGCGCGATCGCCGAGAGAAGGGCGGTCTGCGAGGGCTATACAAGGGCTTTCCAGCTCCTCTGCGGCAAGCTGAACATCCCCTGCTGGGTGATCCAGGGGCAGGCAGAGGGCTTTGACAACCGCGAGATCACGAACCACATCTGGAACTGCGTTAAGCTCGGAACCGATTGGTACCACGTTGACGTGACATGGGACGACTACGACGACCTTGTTCCGGCTGAAATGAACCGCTATTTGTATTTTAATCTGACAACAGATGAGATAAAAAAGGATCATAAAATTTCTCCTCTGTACAAAGATTACTCCGATTCCGAAGTATGGTACAACGGTTTTGTTCCCGAATGCAACTGCACGGATTACTGCTACATCTCGCTCAATTCGCTGTATATTTCGGATTTGAACGACGACGCCTGCGGAAGCTATGTTGCAAGATACTCCAAAGACAGAGCTTCCTGCTGCAGCTTCATTCTCGACGAGAAGCTTGATTTTGAGGTATCCTTCGGCGAAATGGTGAAGCGCTGCGCGTTCGACTGGGTTTCTGCGGCAAATAAAATCAATTCGGGTCAGCCCAAAATAAGCAACAACTGCAAGCTCGTGTCTGTAGCGGACCGCAGACTTGTTACCTTGATTCTCGATTATGAATAGGCAATACCGCATAATCAAGGCAATACCGAATAATTACGGTGTGCGGATTGAGAAGTAAGATTTTTAGTCAGATTGTAAAAATAAATTGAGGTGAGGTCGGCGTCTTGCCGAGATTTTTCGGACAGTCTGACAAAGCAAGATTCAAGCAAGGCGTGCGCCGCGAATTGTGCGGTGTCGCCTTAAGGAGTGTATGACAATGAAGTATGACGTAAGACAGCTTCCGCTGATCTCCAACGAGGAGATCGCACGCGGGATCTTTGATATGCGGCTTCGGTTTGAGCAGGATGATCTGCCTGTTGAGTGCGGTCAGTTTGCCCACGTTTATGTGCCGGGCAAGGCGCTTCGCCGCCCCATCTCGGTGTGCGACGCGTCGGGCGGCGTGCTGCGGCTTGTGTATCAGGTAAAAGGCGGAGGCACAAAGATCATGTCCGAAATGAAAGCGGGCTGCACTGTTGATGTGCTCGTTCCTCTCGGACACGGCTTTGAAATAAAAAAAGACAGGCGTTACTGTCTTATCGGCGGCGGAATAGGAGTGCCCCCCATGCTTTACACCGCCAAGCAGTGCGACAAGCCCGTTATCATCACCGGCTTCCGCGACGAATCGCTTGTTATTTTACAGGATGAGCTTGCCGCCGAGGGCGAGACCCTGCTTTGCACCGACGACGGCAGCGCAGGCAGAAAGGGCTTTGTAACCGACCTTCTGCGTGAAAAAATCGCACAAACAGACGAGGTGTGCGCCTGCGGTCCGACTCCCATGCTGAAAGCGGTCGCCGCTGTTTGCAAAGAGTTCGGCAAGCCCTGTCAGGTGTCGCTCGAAGAGCGGATGGGCTGCGGCGTCGGAGCTTGTCTGGTGTGCGCGGTAAAGGTGCGCAAAAACGGAGAGGAAGTTATGCAGCACGTCTGCAAAAACGGTCCCGTATTCAATGCTGAGGAGGTGTTCTTCTGATGTCCGATCTATCTGTAAGAGTCGCGGGCGTTGATTTCGCGAATCCGCTTATTGCCGCTTCGGGAACCTTCGGCTTCGGAAGGGAATACGGAGAATTTTATCCGCTTTCCGCTCTCGGCGGAATATCCTGCAAGGGGATCACCCTGAAAAGGCGCGACGGAAACCCGCCGCCGAGGATCGCCGAAACGCCCTCGGGCATTTTAAACGCGGTCGGTCTGCAAAACCCCGGAGTTGATGCTTTTATAAGCGACGATCTGCCGTGGCTCAGGCAGCAGAACACCGTTATCATCGCGAATATCGCGGGCAACACCGTTGAGGAATACTGCCGGATGGCGGAAAAGCTCAGCGAAGCCGACGTCGATATGATAGAGCTTAACATCTCCTGCCCTAACGTAAAAAGCGGCGGAGTGCAGTTCGGCACAAGCTGCGAGTCGGTGGGCAACATCACGGGCGAGGTTCGCCGCTTCTGCAAAAAGCCTCTTATCGTAAAGCTCAGCCCCAACGTGACCGATATCGCTTCGATAGCTCAGGCTGCCGAAGCGTCGGGAGCCGACGCGTTATCGCTCATAAACACGCTCACGGGCATGAGGATAGACATCAACTCTCGCCGTCCGATAATCCGCAACAACACGGGCGGACTCAGCGGAGCGGCAGTGTTCCCCGTAGCGGTCAGAATGGTTTGGCAGGTATCGAACGCCGTGAAGATCCCCGTTATCGGAATGGGCGGCATTTCAACGTGGGAGGACGCGGTCGAAATGCTCATAGCCGGAGCAACAGCTCTGCAAATCGGCACGGTTCTGTTCTCCGACCCATATGCGCCCGTTAAAATCAACGATGGCATTAATAAATTTTTGGAAGACAACGGCATAAAAAGCGTGACCGAGCTCACGGGTACGGTAAAGCCGTGGTAACGCGCCTATAGGCGCTCCTGCATTTGAAAACGTTCATCAAAATCAGGACAGAAAAATATCATCAAAAACAACTCCGGACGGAAAAGCTTGCAAAAGCCTTTCCGTCCGGTTTTTAAGTTTAATTCAGTTCTGATTTTTCACTTTGCTTTGTATAGAGAATTTTTAGAGGCTCCCTTTTCAGAGGTTCTCTATAGTTTACTCCTCAGAATCGCCTTCCTCTTCGGGCTGAGATTCCGCTTGGCTTGCCGCTTTTGTCGCTGCCTGAGTGGTCTCCTGAGCCTGTTCGGAAGCGGACTCCTTGAGGTTCGTCACCTTTCCTTTATATATGAAATCGTTCATCGCGGCGACGGTTTTCTTCGCAGTCTCGCCCGGGCGCGAAAAGCATGAAAGCGGAACGCGCATCATCTTGTCGTTTTTTACTGCGTCAATTTTTGAAAGCTCGTCGTTCTTCTTTATCATTCTGAGCGTCGGTTCGTCGTTGTAGAAAATCACCGACGGATTTGCGGCTGCAACGACCTTGGAGATATCGGTCAAATCGGAACCGCCCGCCGAAAAGACGTTAACACAGTTGGTGTAGTTAATCAAAACATTTCCGTAGCTGTCACCATTAAGCTTGCGGAGCTTGTTATTGTTGAGATAAAGATAGCAAACCGTTTTCAGCGCGCCGTTTCCGCTTTGGCTTGCAGCGCTGCTTTTGAGCTCTTCAAGCTCATTTGTAAGCATATCGTAGGTGTCAGCGCCCACGCTCGCTCCTTTGTTGTTACCGCTGAGTATTTTTCCTATGGTTATGTAGTTGGTCTTTACCTCGGTTTCGGTGCCGGGCTCCTGCAAAGAAATCACCTGAATACCCTTTTTGATAAGGTTTTCTCTCGAACCCTCGCTAATAGTTGGGTCGCACAACACCAAATCGGCTTCAAGCTTTATTATATTGTCAATATTGGGCGTGACCTTGCCGCCGACGCTGGGCACCTTTGCAAGCTCGGGCTGATCCACAGACTCGCTTCTGCCTGCGATTTTTCCGGAATAGCCCATATAGTTGATGATATCGGCTGTCGAAGCGTCGAGTACAATGATGCGCTCGGGCTCTTTTTCGATTTTAATGTTGGCGATTTTGACGGGGTATTCGCCGCCTTCACCGCAGCCTGTGAATATCACGGCAAGAGAAAACATCATTGCCGCCGCCAAAATAACGGAAACAAACTTTTTCATTTACATCCTCCTGTATTTTTTTGAACCGCAGTTATTTGAACCGCAGTAAGTATAAAAAACTTAATAAAAAAACTTAATAAAAACTTAGCAAAACAGCGATTCAACATATTGCTTTGCACAGCGCGGCGAGCGTCCGCCTCTCGCGAGCGCAAAACGCTCGGCTCCGGCGCACAGCTCCTCGTCGGGCAGGTCTATGCCCCGCTGATGCGCCATAGCCAGTACGATGCCGAGAAACTCCTTTTTGCCCGGAACCGTAAAGCACACGGCAAGCCCGAAGCGGTCGGAAAGCGACAGGGTTTCCTGCATATTGTCGCGTGTGTTTATATCGTCAACCTCCATTGCGCGGTCGGAAAGCCTTTCCTTTACGATGTGGCGCCTGTTGGAGGTTGCATAGATGACTGCATTTGACGGCCGCGCCGCCAAACCGCCCTCCAGCACAGCCTTCAGCGCCGTGTAGCTCGGGTCCTGATGCTGAAAGGAAAGGTCGTCTATAAAAATTATGAACTTCATGGGCAGCCGCGCTATTTTATCGACAAGCTGCGGGAATTCCCTTAGCTGCTCCTTCGGCATTTCCACGATGCGCAGTCCGCGGCTTCGGAAGGCGTTCGCCATAGCCTTGACGGTCGAGCTTTTTCCCGTGCCCATATCGCCGTAGAGCAGGCAGTTGTTGCAGGATCTGCCGTCAAGAAACGCGAGAGTGTTTTCCATGACAAGCCTGCGCTGCCGCTCGTAGCCCGTGAAGTCGTCCAAATCTACGCTGTCGCTGTTAAGAACAGGCTGAATACCGCCGCCGCGCCAGATGAACGCGTTGTACCGGGCGAACATTCCGCAGCCGTTTTCGCTGTACCAGCGCAAAAGACTTTCGGCTGTGCCGTCGTATTCCTTAAAGCCCCCGGCGGTGCCGCCCGTTTTCCAGCGCGGCAAAAACGGGACCACGTCCGATATTTCGTCATAGCGCGTATAAGAGCGCAGAACCGCCTCGCTGTCGAGCGAGGAAGCCTCGATGACCGTGTTGCAGTCTCCGAGCGCGGCGCTTATCACCTCGTCGGAGAGCTGAGAAAGAGTGCCGCCCGCCGCGGCGCGGGTAAATACGTTATCGTCAAAAAGCGCAGCCTCGGTAAATGCCTCCGCCACGCTGCCGGCGCAGCCGCGTTCGCTTATAAGCGAGAAGAATTCCCCGTAGCAGCGCAGAAAGGTCTCGGGCTTTTCGTCCGACGCACAGAGCAGGCGGTAAAAGGCGCGGGGCACGCTCCTGCCGAGAACGCCCCTGAAAACGCTCAGCGCGGAAAGCTTAAATTTTAATGCGGTGACTTCATTCATCATAATCATTCCAATCTATAATATTGTACGCTTTTTTTTACAAATAGTCAATATTTTTTTGACCGCGATTTTCGGTATTCAAGTTAAATTTTGATTATTTCACACGGGAAAATCGTAAAAAAATCCACAATTGAGCTTTAAAAGGGACAAAAGTGATAAAAAGAGATTGTATTTATTTCAGAACTAAAGTATAATTGTTACAAACCGAAAACATTCAAACCATTTGTCATGGAGCAATATCAAAGGAGGTTTTTTTATGACTAAAAGGCTGATAAAACCGGTCGCCGCTCTGATAGCTGCGGTGATCCTGTTCACGGCACTGCCGTTCGCGGCTTCGGCAGCGGAACGGAGCACAGGTGCAAAAAGCGGCACAACAGGCGACTGCACATGGACTCTTAACGACAACGAAGCTTTGACGATAAGCGGCAACGGACAGATGGCTGATTATTGGCTTTATTATGATGATTCCGGCGAAGAATATGTTAATTATCCGTGGGGAAACCACGTCAAGAGCGTGACCATCGAAAGCGGAGTTACAAATATAGGCGCTTTCGCGTTTTACGATTGCTACGGACTGACCGACGTCACCATTTCCGACAGCGTTACCGTTATCGGTCCATCCGCGTTTGAGGACTGCATCAGACTGACCGCCATAGACATTCCCGACAGTGTGACTGTTATCGGCGACGGCGCGTTTCGCGACTGCTCGCGCCTGATAAGCGTAAAAACTCCCGAAAGCTTGACCACTATCGGCGTCGAGGCGTTTCGCGGCTGTGAAAAGCTGACAAGCATAACAATTCCCGCCGGCGTGACGAGTATCGGCGACGAGGCGTTTTACAACTGCTTTGGGCTGACAAGCGTTTATATATACGATCTGACCGCCTGGTGCAGGCTTTCTTTTATGGTTTACCTGAATATTTACGGCAGCAGCAATCCCGTTTTCTACACACATAATTTTTACGTTAACAACGAGCTTGTCACCGATATGGTAATTCCCGACGGCGTGGAAAGCATCGGGAAAGCAGCTTTTTGCGGATACAGAAAGCTGACAAGTGTTACCATTCCCGACAGCGTGACAAAAATCAACGCCGCCGCATTTTTCTGCTGCGGCAGGCTGAAAAACGCCGGCATTGCCGACAGCGTAACGAGTATAGAAGCATACGCGTTTTACGGCTGCGAAAGCATGAAAAGCGTCACGATACCCGAGAGCGTAACGGAGATAGGCGCGTTCGCGTTCGGATATTTGAACCGGTACGAAAAAATTGAGGACTTCACTATTTACGGCAAGGCGGGCACCGCTTCCGAGAGATACGCGAACGAGAACGGATTCAAATTCGTTGTCGGAGAAGAACCCGCCATAAAAACGGGCGACGTGAACCTCGACGGCAGCGTTGACATTAAAGACGTGACCGTGATTCAAAGCGCCCTCGCGGATTTCACAAGCCTGACCGACGAGCAGCGCGCCGCCGCAGACATAAACGGCAGCGGAGACGTATCAATAACCGACGCGACTCTACTGCAAATGTATTTGGCAGAGTTTGATGTTGTGTTAGGGTGACGGACAAATCATAATAAATATCTTTTTAGAACGAGGAGGAGTATTTATGACGAAAAAATTTATGAAATCAATAGCCGTTCTGCTTGCGGCTATTGCTGCGGCTTTTCTGCTTTTTTTAGCCTTGCCGTTCACGGCTTCAACGGCTGAATTAGAGCAGAGTGAGGGAGTAATGTCACCAACGGGCGAAATTCAGGAAAGCGGCAAAGGATTAACAAGCGGCAGAACAGGCGACTGCACATGGACGCTTGACAACGGAACGCTGACTATTAGCGGAAATGGAATGATGGAAGATTATGATTATAATCCTTCATTACCGTGGGGTCTGGGCATCAGAAGGGTTATTATTGAAAACGGCGTAACAAGTATAGGCGATTATGCGTTTTATGATTGCACAAGCTTAACAAGCGTAACTATTCCCGACAGCGTGACGAGTATTGGCAGTTATGCGTTTTATAGATGCACAAGCCTGACAAGCATAATCATTCCCGACAGCGTGAAGTGGATAGGTAGTGATACGTTTTACGAATGCACAAGCCTGAAAAGAGTTACAATTCCCGACAGCGTGACAAGTATTGGTTATTATGCTTTTCGTGGCTGCACAAGCTTGACAAGCATTACTATTCCCGACAGCGTGAAGTGGATAAACGATTATGCGTTTTGTGAGTGTTCGAGCCTGACAAGCATTACCATTGGCAACGGCGTGACGAGTATTGCGGGCTGGGCGTTTAACCGCTGCACCAGCCTGACAAGCGTTACCATTGGCAACAGCGTGACGAGTATTGGCAGTTCCGCGTTTTCCGGCTGCACAAGCTTGACAAGCATTACTATTCCTGACAGCGTGAAGCGGATATACGATTATACGTTTTATGAGTGTTCGCGCCTGTCAAGCATTAACATTCCCGACAGCTTGACGAGTATTGGCAAAGAAGCGTTTTACTGCTGCACAAGCCTAAAAAGCGTAAAAATTAACGATATTGCCGCTTGGTGTAATATTAGTTTTTCTAACTATTACAGCAACCCTTTATGTCACGCTCATAATCTATACCTTAACAATGAACTTGTCACCGATTTGGTGATTCCCGACAGCGTGACAAGTATTGGCAGTTATGCGTTTCAAAACTGCACAAGCCTGAGAAACATAGCAATTCCCCAAAGCGTGACGAGTATAGGTAGTGGTGCGTTTTACGACTGCACAAGTGATTTAACCGTAATCGGTTTCAAAGGGTCTATAGCGGAAAACTATTGTAAAAATAACGCCATTTATTTTCTTCCGATATATGAATATTCGGAGTTGGGCAACAACAATCTAAAAATCACACAATGCAATTTTGTTTTTCCATCGGGCAATTTGTCTATACCTTCATCTGTCGGCGGTAAAACCGTGACCCAAATAGGAGAATGGTTTGTTGCCAACAACACCAAATTGAAAAGCGTTTCTATTCCCGATACCGTGACAATAATCTCAAAAGGCGCGTTCTACAACTGCACCGAAATCAAAACCGTCTCCATGGGCAACGGCGTGACCGAAATCGGCGAAAGCGCCTTTGAAAAATGCCTGTTCCTTGAAAGCATAAATCTCAGCAGCAGCCTTGAAACTATCGGCGACGAGGCTTTTTATGACTGCCGCAGACTTAAAACTCTCGAAATTCCTGCCACAGTCACTCACATCGGTGAGGAAGCTTTCACCAACTGCCGCAGCCTGCAAAGCCTTGTTATCCCCAACGGTGTGCAGACACTCGGCGGCGAAAGCAGCTACGGCTTCGGAATGTTTGAAAACTGCAAAAACCTTGAAGAAATAATAATTCCCGGATCGGTTACTTTTATTCAGAATAACGCTTTTGCAGGCTGCGATAAAGTAACGATCCTCGCCCCTGCCGGTTCCTGCGCGGAAGAATTTGCCCGCAAAAGCGGTTTGCCGTTCAGAGCTTACATTGATAATCCTTCCGTGGGAGATGTAAGCATGGACGGAGCGATAACCGTTTCCGATGTGACGATCATTCAGCAAAGCCTCGCGGAATTCAAAGCCCTGACCGACAAACAGATTGCTACCGCCGACGTTGACGGCAACGGAGAGGTGACCGTAGCCGACGCTACAAGACTTCAAATGTATTTGGCGGAGTTTGATGTTGAGTTGGGATAAAAAATAAAACCGAACAAAAAGGCTGTCCGATTTGGGCAGCTTTTTATTTTTAGCTTGCACTGAACGCTGCTGCGTGCTATAATAGTCATTATATTATTTCAAATCACGGAGGTTAGTATGCCGGTTTACAGAATTGCCGCTCTTGATATAAAAATCGATCCGATTTACGAAATGACAAAAACTGCGCTTGAGCCTTATCTCACCGACGGGGAGACTTACGATTTTGAGGTGACAGCCCGCGAGGATGGCTTCAACGTTTTTTGCAAGGAATCATATTTTCCAAATAATCTCGCCTTCAACGAGGGACCCTATCTATACACCCAAATCTGCAAAAAAGTTCTCAGCGATTACAACGGCTTTTTCTTCCACTCGTCGAGCCTTGCAATTGACGGCGAGGGATATCTTTTCACCGCCGCAAGCGGAACGGGAAAATCCACCCACACCGGCAACTGGCGGAAGCTTTTCGGCGACAGGGTCACAATGATAAACGACGACAAGCCGCTTATAAGAAAGATCGACGGAAAATATTACGTCTGCGGCACGCCGTGGATGGGCAAAAGCAACATCGGCTGCAATATGTCCGTTCCCGTCAAGGCTGTTTATGTTTTGCGCCGCGGAGAGGAAAACCGCGCCGAAAAAACCAGCCCCGGCACAGTTTTCAACCATTTGCTTGAGGCTACGCTGATTCCGAAAACGCGAGAGAACATGACAAAGCTGCTCGAAATGTTCAACGAGCTTTTCAGTCAAGCCGATTTGTTCCTGCTGAGCTGCAACAAGGATGTTGACTCGGCAAGGGTCGCTTATGAGGCGGCTCAGAAAAAGTGTGAGGATTGATTTTATGACACTTCCAAATGTTATAACGGTTCAGAATATGCGCGAAAGCGATTCGGCGACTATCGCGGGAGGAGTTCCCTCCGCCGAGCTTATGTACCGCGCCGCGCTCGGTATTTTCAACGCCGTCCGCTTTACGGGAAAGGTCGCGATAGTGTGCGGCTCGGGCAACAACGGCGGCGACGGCTACGCGCTTGCCTGCATTCTGCTCGACAACGGCATCACGCCGACGATTTTCCGCCTGAACGAAAAGTTCTCGAAGGACGGGCTATACTACTACCAAAAAGCCGTGTCGATGGGCGCGGAGGAAGGAAATCTGCGCGTCCCCTCCCCCTTTACGGGTTATGATATAGTTGTTGACTGCCTGCTCGGAACGGGCTTCAAGGGAGAGGTAAAGGGCGAAATGCGCGAAGCCGTAGAGCTTATCAACGCCTGCCCCGCCTACATTATAAGCGCCGACATCAACAGCGGCATAAACGGCGACACCGGAGAGGCGGCGATAGCCGTAAATTCCGACCTGACGGTTTCGATTGGCTTTTACAAAACGGGAATGTTTTTGGGCGACGCGCCCTACTATATGGGAGGGCTGAGAAACGCCGACATCGGCATCACCCTTTTGCGGCAGGAGTATTATCTGATTGATATGGAGCAGCTTTATCTGTTTGAGGGCTATAATTCGGTCGTTATGAGCATGGAGGAGTTCTGCGAACGCTTCGGAGCGGAGGAAGACCTTGACATTCCCGACCGCGCTTCCCGCATAAGCCTTGAAACGGGAAAGATAATCGTTATCAAAACCGAACATTCGGCGGTGGCGGCAGACCGTCAGTTTCTCTATTTTGCCGCTGATTATTTGATTTAGGAGCTTTTGATATGCGTTTTTTTGAAAAAATATCCGTTTTTATGCAGGGCAGGTACGGAATGGACAGCCTGAATGTATTTTTGCTCGTCATTCAGCTTCTGCTTTGGATTTCGCATATTTTTGTGTGGAACTACATTGCGCGGCTCGTGATCATGTGCATCGAGATGGTTCTGTTGGGAATCGTGATATTCCGCGCCCTGTCACGGAATATAAATATGCGCAGCCTTGAAAACAGGCGGTTCAGAAAAATCTGGGACCCAGTAAAGAATTGGGTCATGTTTCAGGTCAAAAAGTTCAGGGAGCGCAAGGAATACAAATACCTCAAATGCCCGCACTGCAAGGCACAGCTCCGCGTCCGCAACCAAAAAGGGGAACACGGCGTGCGCTGCCCCAAGTGCCGCGGAGAGTTTAAGGTAAAAATATAAGGGAATTTTTAGAGATTCCCATAAGCGCACAGCGTTCAATTTATGCTTCAAGGCGGCAATTCACGGCGAAGCTGATTCATCGCCTAAGGTCAATTCATTCCTGCCGCCGACGTTTGACGATACTTCAAACTCAGTAAATAACGAAACGTTTGATTCGAGAATGAATTGTTGCTGCGCAACATGAATTAACTTTGTAATGAATTGTGCCTGCGGCACATGAATTGCAGCAGAGCTGCATTTAAGCACAGAACGGCACTATTGACAAATGAAGCTATTTAAAGTAAAATACTGGAAGCACGCTTGATAAGAAGCACGCTTAAAAAATTAAAAGCTTGATAAATTAATTGAGCAAAAAATAATACGAAGAGAACGGTAGACAATGGATAATAACGAAGCAAAAACAACATCGGCTGATTTGATTTACCTTGTATCCTGCGCGGTAAACGGGGTAAAATCCGATCCCGAAAAATGCGCCGTAATGAATTTAGAAAATATTCACAAGCTCGCTTTGTACCACGGGCTGACGATCGCAGCCTGCAACGCGCTTGAGCAGTCGATCAAGCTGCCCGAGTACTTATTTCAGTCTAAGTACCAAACGATCCGCAGGATCTCGCTGTTTAATATCGAGCGCAAAAAGGTGTTGAACAAGCTTGAAGAAAACGGGATATGGTACCTTCCGCTGAAGGGCGCGGTCATCCGCGAGATGTACGACAATCCCGCCCTGCGCGAGATGTCCGACAACGACATTCTTTTCGACAGCGAAAGAGCGAACGACGTAAAGCGCATTATGTCGGCGCTCGGCTTTAAATGTACCAAATTCGGCGCGTCAAATCACGACGTTTATTCAAAGAGTCAAAATGTTATTTTTGAAATGCACCGCTCGCTCTTTTCGCAGTACAAGCGCCCCGAGCTTTACGCGCTCTACGCCGATATAAAGGACAGGCTTGTTTTGGACGAGGGTTCCAAATACGGCTATCACATGACCCCAGAGGATTTTTACGCCTATCTGCTCTGTCATATGTACAAGCACTATTCCCAGGGCGGAGTCGGTTTGAGATCGCTGCTCGATATTTATGTTTTCAACAAAAAGCAGGGTGATTCCCTCAATTGGGATTATCTCGGTGCGGAGCTTGAAAAGCAAAAGCTTACGGATTATGAGCTGAGTGTGCGCGAGCTTTCAAGGAAAGCGTTCACGGGTCAGCCGCTGAGCGATGAGGAGCAGCGCGAGCTTGATTTTTATTCGGACTCCAACTGCTTCGGCTCACCCGAAAACGTTCTCGCCCAAAAGCTGAATAACGATGACAGCGGCAAGGCTAAACGTTCATACGTAAAGAGCAGAGTTTTTCAAACGGACACCGTAATGCAGGAGGCTCACCCGTTCATTTACCGCCACAAGACGCTCTATCCGTTCTGGGTGGTATTCCGCCTGAGCAAGGCGATGGTCACCAAGCCGAAAAAAGTTATCAAAGAATACAAAAGAGTTAAGAACTTTAAAGCAAAAGACAACCTCGGCGCACATAACCAAAAAACAGAAACCGACTCGAAAGCGTAAAAGCTCCGGGTCGGTTTTTCTGTTAAGGCAATGCCGCACAATTAAGGCATATAGATTGCGCAGTGTTGCCTTAATTAATGCCAACTGAATAATCTCAATTATCCGATAAACAGTGCAAAACCTGTCAAAACGTGGTATAATAAATGCAAGGAAAACGG
>JBGUPW010000077.1:0-5708 GCA_045130495.1 Ruminococcus sp.
GGGGAATGCAAGAGAAGCGGGGGATCTTCGAAAGAATTTTCAGATTATTCCGAAAATATGCGAAAACCGCCGCCGACCTTTTCATGAAAACTTCATTTGACTTTGCGGCGGATCCGTGTTATGATAAAGCAAACGGCAGCCGGGAGGGGTTTATCATGACAAAACGAATGAAAATCTGGACGTGGACGGTGTTCGCGCTCTACCTCGCGTGGCTCGTGTGGGCGATCCTTTTCAAGTTTCACCTGCCCGGCGCGGGCCCGCTCAGGACCATGCGATCGATCGAGTGGATCCCCTTTGCGCCGCGGGAGATCGAGAGGCGGCAGACGCTCGAGGAAATGGCGCTGAATCTGATCGTCTTCATCCCGCTCGGCGCGTATCTCACGGCTCTCCTGCCGAAGGGAAAACGCCGGTGGGTCCCCCTGATCGGGCTCGGCGCGAGCTTGATGTTTGAAGTCCTGCAATACGTGTTCGCCATCGGCGCGGCGGACGTCACCGACCTCATCATGAATACGGCGGGGACCCTCTCGGGCATGCTGTTCTTCGGCATCCTGCATCTGCTCTTCAAGAAGCGCGCGCTCACCGCGCTCAACGTGCTCGGGACGGCGGGCGAGGTCCTCTTCTGCGGGATGCTCCTCCTCGTCATGGCGGCGAACGGCCGGTTCTGAGCGTTCTTGGAGGAGAACGAACCCCGCACAGCTTTTTTTCACGGGAAAGCGGGAATTTTGTTGAAAAAAACGCTTGCGCGTCCGTGCGGAGATGTGCTATAATAATGCAAATCCAATCTCATCCATATCATTCGGAGGCATCCTATGTCCGGCAACATTCGTCCCGAATCCATGCAGCGCATCACCACGCCCGCGCTCGCGGAAGCGTTTATCCGCGAACAGATCACCGAACTGCGGGAGCAGATCGGCGATCAGAAGGTTCTCCTTGCCCTCTCCGGCGGCGTCGATTCTTCCGTCGTCGCGGCGCTCCTCATCAAGGCGGTGGGGCAGCAGCTCACCTGCGTTCACGTCAACCACGGCCTCATGCGCAAGGGCGAGAGCGAGCAGGTCATCGAAGTCTTCCGGAATCAGCTCGGCGCGAACCTCATCTACATCGACGCGACCGACCGCTTCCTCGACAAGCTGGCGGGCGTATCCGATCCCGAGACCAAGCGCAAGATCATCGGCAAGGAATTCATCGACGTTTTCGCGGAAGAAGCGGCGAAGCTCGAAGGCATCCGCTTCCTCGGTCAGGGAACGATCTACCCCGACATCCTCGAATCGAAGGACGGCGTGAAGGCGCACCACAATGTGGGCGGCCTGCCGGAGAAGTATGATTTCGAGCTGGTCGAACCCGTGAAGCTTCTCTTCAAGGACGAAGTCCGCGTTGTCGGCCATGCCCTCGGTCTGCCGGACGGCATGGTTTACCGTCAGCCGTTCCCGGGTCCCGGACTCGGCGTTCGCTGCCTCGGAGCGATCACTCGCGACAGACTCGAAGCAGTGCGTGAGAGCGATGCGATACTCCGCGAGGAGTTTGCGAAGAACGGTCTTGAGGGCAAGGTATGGCAGTACTTCACCGCAGTGCCCGACTTCAAATCAACGGGCGTAAAGGACGGCAAGCGCACATTCGCCTATCCCGTCATCATCCGCGCCGTAAATACAAAGGACGCCATGACCGCTACAGTCGAAAACGTTCCCTTCGACCTGCTGCAGCACATCACCGCAAGAATCACAACAGAAGTGGAAAACGTTAACAGAGTCCTCTTCGACCTAACACCGAAGCCTTCGGGAACTATCGAGTGGGAATAAGAACAGAAGTAAAAGAAACGGCTTAAACACTGACTTTTTGACACTTCATAAGTCTTGTTGATACCGTTTTGATACTGTTTACTATTCTTTACAATAATACAAGCAAGAGGAAACCCCTCTCGTTTGAACGCTTAGTTCATTCGAGAGGGGTTATTTTCGTGTGTGGGCGGATAGTTGTATTTCCAATCGCTATATTCTTCTTCGGAGATTTCATCATTCTTTAACTTCTCAGCCTGATTGCGCCAATCATTGAGCATTTCAAACATAGTCACATAGCTTTTGTTGTGTTTATCAAGCGTCAGGCAAAGTTCGCCGTCAATGGAATTGATTTTAATACCATAGGTATCTTCCAATGCAAAAAGCGTATGAATCAATCCGAGGTAGGTATCTGTTTCGGGTACATTCAAAGCGTAAGTCTTAACATTTAACGCTTTTGCAATCGCTTCTACATAGTTTGCTTTCGGGGTGCGAGTACCGCTTTCATATTGAGCGATTCGGATATCAGCCGTTCTGTCGTCAAAGCCGATAGCTTTTCCGAGTTCTTTCTGTGTCATACCACGCAGATTACGGATATAACGGATTCTTTCACCAATCGACATATTTAGACCTCTTTTCCTAAGAATGTAATAAGTATAACATATATGTTTAGTGAATGTCAATAGTTTCAAAGCAAAAGAGTTTAGTATTTTCTATGTTTTATCCACTTGCACTAATCTAATATGTTTAGTATAATAGAAATACACTAAACTAACAAGTTTAGTCAAGCGAGTGAACGCACTCCTGCCAAATGCGCCAAGACTTCAAACGGAACGAGCGCAGAAGTAGGAGGGATACTCCCCACCAGTCACAGTCCGAGCGTTAGAAGCGTCGCAGGCAATGAGGTGAGAGGCTCGGTAAGTTAATCCGGGGCTTTGTAAGTCAATTCTATAACTATAAATCAAAATAAGAAAGGGGGTTAAACCTATGACAGCAAACAAGAACGTGATTACCGCTGATGAAATTACCGAGTGTCTCGGCGTTTCAAAATCAAGTGCATACAAGATTATGCATACGCTCAACAAGGAATTAAAAGCCAAAGGCTTTTATACCGTAGCAGGCAAATTGAGCCGTCGGTATTTTGAGGAAAAATTTTACGGTGTTCAATCAGCCAAAGAAGGAGAGTGATATAAATGGCTGTTTATAAGAATAAATCAAATAACACTTGGTATGTGTCCGTCTATTACAAGAACTGGCAGGGCAGTACCGACCGAAAAGTAAAGCGAGGCTTCAAGACCAAACGTGAAGCGAGCGAGTGGGAGCGAACATTTCTACTTCAAAGAAGTGATGACGTCGATATGACCTTCGGAGCGTTTTGGGAGCTTTACAAGGCGGATCTCAAAGAAAAAATCAGGGAGAACACTTGGAACACAAAGATATCTGTCATCGAGAAGAAGGTATTGCCTTATTTTCAAAACAAAAAGCTCTGCGAAATCAAGCCGACTGATATTATGTCTTGGCAAAACGAAATGATGGGTTATCGTGATTCCGCAGGAAAACCGTACTCTAAAACCTATCTAAAGACGATTCATAATCAAATTAGCGCTATTTTTAACCACGCCGTTAAGTTCTACGACTTAAAGAGTAACCCTGCGGCTAAGGTTGGAAATATGGGAAAAGAGCAAACAAAGGAAATGCAGTTTTGGACTAAACCTGAATATCTGAAATTTGCAGAAGCGATAATGGACAAGCCGATTTCTTATTATGCTTTTGAAATCTTATATTGGTGTGGCTTGCGGTTAGGAGAGTTGTTAGCCTTAACATCTGCCGATCTGGATTTTGAAAAGCAGACGATAAGGATAAATAAATCCTATCAGCGCATTAAGCAAAGGGATGTAATCACTGATCCGAAAACGCCAAAAAGTATCCGTACTGTTAGTATGCCTGATTTTCTCTCAGAGGAGCTGCAAGACTATATCCGTTCCTTGTATAAGATTGGGAAGGACGACAGATTGTTTCCTATCACCAAAAGCTACCTTCATCGTGAAATGAAGCGTGGTTGTGAGGAATCGGGTGTAAAACGGATTCGTATACACGATTTACGGCATAGCCACGTTTCGCTTTTGATTGAAATGGGATTTTCCGTTGTGGCAATCGCTGACAGAGTAGGTCACGAGAGCATCGACATTACTTATCGTTACGCTCATATGCTTCCGTCAGCGCAAAGCGATATGGCTAACAAATTGAATATTGAAAGGGGAATGCAAAATGTCAGCTAAAAACGTAGATCGACACAACCGTTTTAGAAATATCACCGTGGGATTTCGGGTATCACCCGAAGAACACAAGCAAATAAATATTGCAGTTGCGCTTTCAGGCTTACCGAAGTAGGAATATTGCTACCGCAAATGTCTGAATCGGGATATTGTTGTACAGGGTAATCCGAAAGTGTACAAGGCGCTGAAAACACAGCTCGCCTTAGTTTTGGATGAACTGAAACGCATAGAAGCAGGAGCAGGCATTGATGACGAGCTGCTCGACAATATCAAATTAATTACCGTTACGCTAAACGGTATGAAGGAGGAATGCGAATGGACGCCTTAAAAGAAATGACTGCCCTCAACGCTTCTGTTGGCGCAGAAGCAGGACAGCCATTCACAAAATCTAACACAACTATTATAAACGATAACGATTCAGATTTCAATAGGTTTGATGAAATTAACGACCTCTGCGATATAGACGAATCGTATTTACACACGGTCTCGATGAGCGAGCTGTTTGACAGTGCTTATCAGAGTAAGCCGCCGATCATCGACGGCTTGCTCTACCTGGGAATATATCTTTTCGCCGGCTCGCCGAAGATCGGCAAAAGCTTTCTGATGGCACAGCTTGCCTATCACGTCAGCACAGGCACAAACCTGTGGGGCTTTGATGTGCGGCAGGGTAAGGTGCTGTACCTTGCTCTGGAGGACAACTATCCGAGATTGCAGAAGCGGCTGTATCGTATGTTCGGAACAGCCGAAAATGAAAACCTGTTCTTTTCGGTATCAGCCCATCAGCTCGGCAATGGTTTGGACGAACAGCTCGACGGTTTCTTACAGAAGCACCCTGACACTTCGCTGGTTATTATCGACACCTTGCAGAAGGTCAGAGAGGTCGGCGGCGAGAATTACAGCTATGCTAACGACTACCAGATCATCACGAAGCTAAAAAGCTTCACGGACAGCCATAACATTTGTATGTTGGTTGTCCACCATACACGCAAGCAAACCGCTGATGATAAGTTTGATATGATTTCCGGCACTAACGGCTTGCTCGGTGCTGCGGACGGTGCGTTTATTCTCTCCAAAGATAAGCGCACGAGCAATAACGCCACGCTTGAGGTATCCGGCAGGGATCAGCAAGACCAGCGTGTTTACTTGAAGAAGAACACGGAAACGCTGGTGTGGGAGCTTGAAAAAATCGAAACCGAGCTTTGGAAAGCGCCGCCGGAGCCGTTGCTCGAAAGGATCGCCGAAAGGGTGACCGCCGACAATCCGCAATGGTGCGGAACGCCGACGGAGTTGTGCGAGTATCTCGCCGTTGACATCAAACCAAACGCTATCACGCAAAAGCTGAATGTCAATGTAAACCGTCTGATGGACGAACACAAGATTGCCTACCACTACAAGCGCACTCACGAAGGGCGCAAGATCACGCTCACCTATGAGGGCGGCGTGTCAAAGCGTGACGGCTGTGACAGCGATTGTGGGGTGCGTGAAACACCGACACAGCTGACACGGACTGACACGCACTAAAGTTTTTGCTGAGTGCAGGGTGCTTTTTTCAAAAAGCAATCCCTGCCCCTCGGAGAGCGCAAAACCTGCTCGCAGGTTGCATTTTTGATAGCCCTGCTGTCAAAAGTGCTTTTGCGTTACTCTTGGCAAGAGTAACAGAACC
>JBGUPW010000078.1:0-4463 GCA_045130495.1 Ruminococcus sp.
GTCTGACGCGTGCGAAGAAGGAAGGTTTTTATGTTGTTAAGGAGCGCGGACTGCCCGTCGGCTCAGCCGACCGCGGACTGCCCTCCCGCGGCAACGGTCGGACGGAGATAAACGTCGGCGCACGGGAGCCCGCAAGGAGCTCCCCTACAATAAACAATAATATGGAGGTGTTCTTGTGCGCTTAGAACAGTGCTTGCCACTGTCAAAACGCTTCTCGAAAATTTGCAACAAAACTCTTTCAGAAAATCTGCAACAAAACGCGTGAACAAAACCCATGCCAAAAACAAACGTATGATGCGCGGATTGGGTGCAGCTTCAAGCTGCTGTATGTTGTGTATGTTTATTTCCATATAATCCCTACGTAAAAAAATAAAAAAAATAAAATTATTAGTCTATGCTAACTTTTTTATTATTTTTTTTAAAACCACACTTGCTCGTTAAGAAAAAACATACACAACATACACAACAGCCGAAAAATGGCTTACCTATGCGGTTTTTTGCAGTGTATGTTTTAAGCTTCCACATACACTAACATACACTGACATACAGCAGCTTGAAGCTGCACCCAATCCGCGCATCATACGTTTGTTCTTGGCATGGGTTTTGTTCACGCGTTCAGGGTGTATCAACATATTCATTTCCTTGTGGTTGCTGCCCCTTGCTGTTTTAATGAGCGCGGCGCGCTCAATTCATGCCGCAGGCAATTCACGGCAAAGCCTATTCATGTCCGAAGGACAATTCATTTCTAAGTATGTTTTTCAAACGCGAGATACAAACTTGTATTACTAAACAAACTTAGAAAACGCGGATTTGGTGCAGCGTCACGCTGCACACTGTACCATACGAACACAAGGTCAAGTTCACAGTCAACTCCACTCTCCACACTCCACACTCCACTCTCAAATAAAAGGGAATGCTTAACTATATGCGGACTTTTTTGACAATATCACACGAAAATCAGCCTTCCGCCGTGGCGTTGGGTTTTTTTGACGGAGTTCACATGGGACACCGAAGAGTTTTGGAAGGCGCGGCAGCGCAGCGCTCCAACGGGCTTACTCCCGTTTGCCTCACCTTTTCCCAAAGCCCGAAGAGTATAATTTCGGGTGTTGATACCCCGTTTTTAATGACTCGCGCCGACAAGCTAAGGGCGCTTGAGTCGATCGGCATAGAGCACGTTTACTTTGCCGATTTCCGCTCGGTGATGAACCTGAGCGCGCGCGACTTTTTCACTCAAATACTCACAGGCACGCTTAACGCGAAAGCGTTGTTTTGCGGCTTTAACTACCGCTTCGGCAGGAAAGCCGAGGGCGATATCAAGCTGCTACAGAGGCTCTGCGTCGAACACGGAGTCAGGCTGATCGTCGCTCCGCCTCAGACCGACAACGGCGAGGTGGTTTGTTCCACTCTCATCAAACGCCTTATCTCGGAGGGAAACATTGAACGCGCCAACAGGCTTCTCTGCGGCAGATACGGAATTAACGAAATAATCCGCAGCGGCAAGCAGCTCGGACGCAGCATGGGAACCCCAACGCTCAACCAGCTCCTGACAAAGGGCTTGACTCAGCCGAAGCTCGGCGTGTATGCAAGCGCGGTCACGCTTGAAAGCGGAAAGACCTTCTGCGGAGTTACAAACATCGGCACAAGACCTACGGTGGACGGAGGCGATCCGCAGTGGGAAACATGGATGCCCGAATACAGCGGCGGCGAGCTATACGGACAGACCGCCGACGTGCGCCTGATAGCCTTTATCCGCGACGAGCGGCGGTTCGAGAGCCTCGACGCGCTGAAAGCCGAAATAGTCAGGAACGGTCATCAGGCTCTTGAAATTTACCGCTCCGAAATAAACCGCTCCGAATAAACAGCTTATAAATATACAGCTTAGAAATAAACTGCTCCGAAATAAACAGCTTATAAAATATTTACATAAAAAGGAAGTAATCAACATGGCAAAAATGGAATTCAAATCAGAATCAAAGCGTTTGCTCGACCTGATGATCAACTCGATCTACACGCACAAGGAGATTTTCCTGCGTGAGATCATCTCGAACGCGAGCGACGCGATAGATAAGCTCTGCTTCATCGCCCTCACCGACGACAAGCTGGGAATGACGCGCTCGGATTTCAAAATCGAGATCAAGCCCGACAAGGAAGCGCGCACTCTTACGATCTCCGACAACGGTATCGGCATGGACAGAGATGATTTGGAAAACAACCTCGGCACCATAGCCTCCTCCGGCTCCTACAAATTCAAGCAGGAGCAGCTTGCGCAGAGCGAAAACGCTCAGGACGATATCGACATCATCGGTCAGTTCGGCGTCGGCTTCTACTCCGCTTTTATGGTAGCCAAGGAAATAACCGTTATCACCAAAAAGTACGGCAGCGACGTCGCTTACAGGTGGAATTCCTCGGGCGCGGACGGCTATGAGATCGAGGAATGTGAAAAGGACGCTCCCGGAACCGATATCATCATCACGCTCAAGGACAACACCGACGACGAAAACTACGACGAGTTTTTGGAGCAGTACCGCATTCAGAGCCTTGTAAAGCGTTACTCCGATTATATCCGCTATCCTATTATGATGGAGATGAAGAAGAGCCGCCCGAAGGAAAAGGAGAACGAGAGCGACAAGACCGAGTATGAGGAATACTACGAGACCGAAACGCTCAACAGCATGATCCCGATTTGGCAGCGCCCGAAAAAGGACGTCAGCCAAGAGGAATACGATAAATTCTACAGCGAAAAGTTTATGGCTATGGACAAGCCCGTAAAGACGATCGTAACCTCGGTCGAGGGCGTTGTCACCTACAAGGCGCTGCTGTTCATTCCCTCGGCGACTCCCTACGACTACTACACAAAGGAGTACAAAAAGGGCTTGCAGCTTTATTCAAGCGGCGTGCTCATCACCGACAACTGCGAGGAGCTTGTGCCCGAGCATTTCAGATTTGTTAAGGGCGTTGTTGACACCGCCGACCTGTCGCTCAACATCTCCCGTGAAATGTTACAGCACGACCGCCACCTGATAACTATTGCTCAGAATATCGAGAAGAAAGTCCGCAGAGAGCTGACCTCAATGCTCAGCTCCGACCGCGAAAATTATGAAAAGTTCTTCAAGGCGTTCGGCAGACAGCTCAAATACGGCGTTGTTTCCGACTACGGTATGCACAAGGAGGAGCTTCAGGATCTGCTGCTGTTCTATTCCTCAACCGAGAAGAAGCCCGTGACTCTTTCGGAGTACGTTGACCGCATGAAGGAGGATCAGAAGTTCATCTACTTTGCTACGGGCGAGAACGCTGCGGCCATCGACGCTCTGCCCCAGACCGAGCTTCTGCGCTCAAAGGGCTTTGAGATCCTTTACTGCACCGAGGACGTTGACGAGTTCACCCTGCAAAGTCTTATGATGTACAAGGAAAAGCGCTTCTGTTCCGCGACGAACGACGACCTCGGAATCGAGAACGACGAAACAAAAGAGGAGGAGAAGGACAGCTCCGCGCTGCTCACCTTTGTAAAGGAAACCCTGGGCGACAAGGTAGCCGAGGTCACAGCATCCAAAAAGCTTGTTTCTCACCCGGTATGCCTCACCGCGAAGGGCGGGATATCGTTTGAAATGGAAAAATACTTTAACTCGGTTCAGCCGGATTCGGGCATGAAGGCTCAGCGCGTGCTCGAACTCAACATGAGCCACCAAGCGGTCAAGACGATGGAAAGCCTCATTCAGACCGATATCGACAAGGCGAGAAAGTACGCCGAGGTGCTCTACTGTCAGGCGCTCCTCATAGCGGGTCTGCCGCTCGAAAACCCGTCGGAGTACACCGACATGGTTTGCTCGCTGATTTAACCCGTTGTCACGGCAGCGTGACGCTGCACCCAATCCGCGCATAAAAAACCTTCCTTTAGCACACGCGTTGAAACGCGCCGTTGAAGGAAGGCTTTTATTTCATCAATGCGTTTTAATAGGCACCCTGCCCCGTCGTGGCAACGACCGTGTACTTTTTCGGCACACGGAGCAGATTTTTTCTTAAAACAGCGTTATCCCGAACAGATGGAGCGTCCATAGTATTATTCCGTAGAGCACTGAGGCGGAAATGCCGCAGACCAGCACGGGACCCGCTATGACGAACATTTTTGTGCCCACTCCCGTTATGAAGCCCTCGGTTTTGAACTCTATCGCGGCGGCGGACATCGCGTTTGCAAAGCCTGTTATCGGCACAAGCGTTCCCGCTCCCGCTTTTCGCGCTATCTTGTCGTATACTCCCAAAGCGGTGAGAAGCGCTCCGGTGAATATCAATGTAACCGAGGTCAGCGTTTTTGACGATTCGTCGTCCCAGCCCCAAAGCCTGTAAAGCTCCAAAATCAATTGCCCGACCGCGCAGATGCCGCCGCCGAACAGAAAGGCGCGCAGGCAGTTCGGCGCGGTCCTGCTTTTGGGCGAATTCCTTTTCACTATTTCAGCGTATTGCTTTGA
>JBGUPW010000079.1:0-2568 GCA_045130495.1 Ruminococcus sp.
GGTCTTTTGTTAAAAAACCGAACGACTGTGATCTTCCTCTTTTTTTTATCGGTATTTCAAGAAATTCAGCGAGCTTGACGCAAGGGAAGAAGATATCATCAAGCTCGTTGACACGCTCTGCATCGTCAACAGCGAAGAAGGAAATTACCTAAAAAAGAGGATTGCACAGGGATCTGTGAGGCTATGTTTAAGGCAACACTGCACAATTCGCGGCGCACGTCTTGCTTGAATCTTACTTCGCAATCCGCACACCGTAATTATGCGGTGTTGCCTTAACTAAATATAAATGTGGTAAAGGTGGAAGAATATGAAACGTAATCCCGATATTTATCTTCTGTATGAGTACATGGAAAAGATACCGCTTACCGTGAGAATCAAGGTTCAGCTTGATGAAAAAATTGACGCCGATAAGCTGACAGAGGCGGCGTGTGAAGCGATCGGCAGATATCCGTATTTCAGCGTACAGGTCGGCTTGGACGAAGGACAAAATTACACCTTGCAGCAGAACACTGAACCGATCGCCGTTCTGCCTGAGAAGGATGAAAGATTGGTGCTTGGCAGCGACACTGTGAACGGACATCTCTTTGCGATTACCTACAGGGACGACTGCATCTGGTTCAACTTTTCTCACGCTCTCTGCGGCTCACCCGGCGGATTGTTCTGGATCAAGACTACGTTGTATCAGTACATGACTAAAAAATACGGGCATCTGACTCCGCCTGCGGATATCAAGCTCGTCGGTTCTCCGGTAACGGAGGGCGAGCTGTTTTTCCCCGACGCTGAGAAGCTGCCGAAGAACGAGCCTGTTTACCGCTATGACGGCGGCGATTCAAATCTAACGTTAGTCAGATTCCTAAAATATCTGCTGAATCCCTTCGCTAAGGATAACTATTACTATCAAATAGAAATTCCGACAAGCGAACTTATGGAATTTGCAGCAAAGATCGACGGAACGCCGAACACCATTCTGGCAGCGATTATGGTCAAGGTTGTCTCGCGGATGGTTAAGGAAAAGAAAAACACCCATCTTTCGGCAAGGATCGCAGCGGATTACCGCGCGGATATAGGTGCAAAGCTTTCCTACCGTGATTTTGTCCGCTTTATCCATGTCAAATACGATTGGAGCATGAAGGATGAATCCATTGAGAAGCTCAGTATGTGCGCGAGAGGCGCGGTCAACAAGCAGAAGCAGCCCGAGTTATCCTATGAGCGATTCGCGAAGCTTGATGAAGTTCACAAGGGTATTGATGCGCAGCCCGATCTGAAATCCAAAAAGAAATATGCGTCAAAAAACAGCGCCTTTCGCTCAGATCCGCGCGATAACTGCACCGTCAGCTATGTCGGCAAGGTAGATTGGGGCGATATGGAGCAGCATATCAGGAACGTCTACACTATCACCGACGGCGACCTGATGCTTGAGGTAAACGCTTTACAGGATCATTTTTGTATCACATTCCAGTCGGTTCACAAGGACAGAAAGCCCATAGATCTCTTTTGCGAGATATTGGATCAAGAGAAGATTCTATATAAGGTGTCTGAGCAATACATCCGCTATTTGCCGAAGCTCAAGCTGCCTAAACCATAAGCTGTGTTTTTGGTAAAGAAGAATACCGGCATAAGACAAAATGAAATCATATTTATAGCATAAAACAGATTGGCAGACGCATAACCGTGTAATGTGTTATGTGTCTGCCAAGTGTTTTTGCTATTTGTGCTATTTGTTATAAAAAGCTCTGAAAACCTGTGCTTATCAAGCTTTTGAAGCTTTGTCAAGACTGAGCAAAAAGGATGTGTTTTGAAAAAATGTATCTCCACTGATGGTGGAAGAATTTTTGGTAAAGAATGAGTGTCCATAACATAAATCCGTTATGGACACTCATACTGGTCGAGGTGACCTTTATAAACGGCATAAATAGTAGCTTTTTAGGGCTTGACTGTTTATTTGACAGTCTATTTTGAAATTACGCTATAGCGAGGTTGTTTGACCTCATGTATTCGTCGGCAATAGCGAGATGTTCGTTGCGGTATTTTTCGAATACAGAACAATAAATATTCAAAGTAATCGAGATATCGGAGTGTCCCAAAATCTTCTGTAATACCTTTGCAGGCATTCCCGATTCAATACATCTTGTCGCGTAGGTATGCCGGAGACTGTGCAAATCAACCTTTCCAAATACGTTGCTGTCAATGATGTGGTAATCCTTCATCACTTTTGTGTAGGAATAGTTGACCTGCATGGTCGTCACTAACTTGTTGTTGCTGCTCTTGAAAAGTAAGCCGCTTTTCTTATCACCGATAACTTCACGAAGAAACTGTATGATTTCATCGTTGACGTACAATATTCTGATGCCGGACTTCGTTTTTGGTTCGTTTATTGACGCTCCGCCAAAAACACCTCTTGAAACCGTCTTGTTGATGCGGATAGTCTTTTCGTTGAAGTTGATATCTTCAACCGATAAAGCGCAACATTCACCGATTCTCATACCTGTAAAGACCGCAAGCAGCATTATATCGCTATAGAGTATATCGTTCTCTTTCAAAACTTTGAGTAATGCAGCTTGCTCGTCG
>JBGUPW010000080.1:0-13625 GCA_045130495.1 Ruminococcus sp.
TTGAGCAGGTAGAATTTTGCGAAGGAAGGCACGTCTATCTTTTCCGCAATTTGTTCCTGCGTGCCTTTTCTAATCGTGGTAACAATATCCTGCATAGTTTCGGTGATGTATGCCAATTGCTCCTCGTTGGGCTCCTCAGGCTCGCTGCACATAAATCTTAAACCGTCAACCGTTAAGTAGGTTTTGTCATCCTCGACGCGTTTCGACTCGTATTCAAGCAAAAAGTCCTTTTTGCCTTCGTTGCTCTCGATGTCGATATCAACTCTGTCCGTGCCCTCCTGAACAGGCTCAAACAGCATATAGCAGCCGCGGAAGGAACCGTCCATCCACATCTCAACTATTTTGAATTCTGAGGTGTAATCGAGACCGAGCTCCTTGCCCAGCGAAAACGCGAGATAATTGCGCAGCAGGCTGGGGTCAAAAACGTTTGCAACAAGCGCCCATTTTTTGCCCTTGCCCATTCCAAGAACATCCTTTTTCTTGGAAAACTTAAAATTGTAGCCTTTTTTGGTTATCCAGCTCAGCGCTGTTGTGTTGCCTCTTATTTTAATGGTGCAGTCGTCTTCAAGAACCGTACCGTCGGTGTCGGTTATTGAAATCGAGGCGTTCTGATATCCGTCTTCCTTTTGAAGCTCGTTGCCGTTTCCGTTTTCGGTCGTAATTCGGATCTGCGGAACCGTCATCTCCCATTCGCTGCTCCGGGCAGGAGCTTCATCGGTCGCGAAAGCTGCAAAGCCCGATGTGCACACGCATGAAGCGATAACTGCCAAACAGGTCAAAGCTGCTAAAATACCCCTTAAATATGTTTTTTTTCGCATTAATATCTCACTCCGAAAAATTTTTATTATTTGTTTTATCTCGGTTAAATACCGCTATTGATAATTAACATCGCCTGACCTCCGTGAACAGTGATTTGAGCGGGATCGGACGTAAAAATATTTGAAAGCCCCATAGCCATGCCGTGCGAAAGCCTGCCGCATTTCAGCGGATATTTCGCGCCCGAATAGCTTATCAAGGCTTCATCGCAGCCAAACGGGAACACCGAAAAGGTTTTCCCCTTCATACCCTCAAAGCGGTACTCGCCCTTTATGAGCAAACGGATCGTTTCATTCTCCGAAAGAATGACTCCTTCGGCTACGTTCTCCGCGATATATTCGAGCAGGCTCAGATTCGCCAGAGTGTGGTCGAGACGTCCTCCCGTTGCGGCAAGCAGAACAAAGCTGCGAAAGCCTCGCTCCATGCCCGCCTGAACAGCGTGAAAGGTGTCGGAATAATCCTTTTCGGGACAAAGCCCGATTACCCCATATTTTTCGGGGATCGCGCCTGTATAGGAATCGAAATCCCCTACCAACAAGCATGGCGTGACGCCTGCTTTTAAGGCGGTTTCAAATCCCCTGTCGGCACAGATAACATAGTCGCCGGGCTGCACATTTTGCCGAACGAACAACGGGTCGGCACCGGGCGCTCCCGCGATGATAACGCATCTGCACTTTTTGTTCATTTCAATTGCCAATGCTTGATATCCTTTACTTCGTTATACATCGCCACATAGCTGTCGTGGCGCGATTTGCTGATTTCGCCGTCCTCAAGCGCCTGCAAAACTCGGCAGCCGTTTTCGCACAGGTGAGCGCAGGAGTTGAATCTGCACTGACCCAAATACGGCTCGAACTCAGGGAAGCAATATTGCAGCCGCTCCCTGTCGATCAATTCGTACCGCTGCAAATCAACGGTGGAGAATCCGGGCGTATCGGCTACAAAGCAGCCCTCCAACTCGAAAAGCTCAACTACACGGGTCGTGTGCCTGCCGCGCCCGAGCTTTTCGCTTATTTGTCCCGTCCGCAGACTGAGCGTAGGGAAAAGCGCGTTGAGCAGAGTTGATTTTCCGACTCCGCTGTTCCCTATAAACGCCGTGACCTTACCTCTCAAAAAATCGAGCAGCCGCTCTCTTTCTGCGCTGTCGTCCGGTGAGCACTGAAAGACCCTAAAACCAGCCTTGCGGTAGATCTCTACGACCTCGTCGCCGTTTTTTATATCGTTTTTGGACACCGCTATCACGGGCTCCATATTATTATCGACTGCGGCGGCTGTCATTTTATCAATGACCATGTAATTTGGGCGCGGGTCAACCGTGGAGCAAACAATCACGAGCGCGTCTATATTGACAAGCGCAGGTCGCTTTAGTTTGTTTTTTCGGGGCAAAATCGACTCTATGGCGCAAAACCCGCCGTTTTCGGGAATTGAAATTTCAACTCTGTCGCCTACAACGGGAGAGCTTCCCTTTTTTCGGAAGCTCCCCCTTGCCTTGCATTCGTATTCGTCTTCACCGCATCGGACATAGTAAAACCCGCCTACGGATTTCATCAGAAGCCCTGTTTTTTGTTCCATATCAATAGCCTAAATCAGGGTCGTAGTAATCTGTATTGTCTTCAACCGGGAAAGTCGGTTCTGTCGGGAAAACATATTCGGTAGTCGGTTCCTCACTCGGCACAGACTCTGTCGGAGCCGTAGTGGGCTGGGTATACTCGTGCGTTATCGTGCTGACGGAACCCGTGCTGAAATCAATTGTATATTCGCGGTAAACCTGACCGTCGAGCTGGACAACGACGTTTTTGGTGCCGGTGCCGTCAAATTCAAGAGTCGCGGTCGCGCCGTATGCCGGATATACCGTCTTGGACTTCTCTGCGTCGATAACTCCGTCAACAGTAACGGTCATTTCAACCTTTTCAACGTTTGTGGGCAGATCAACATTGATCGTCACCTTGCTCTTGTCGCCCACGCCCGAGCTGACGATAAGAGTTACCACAGTGCCCGACTCGACCTTGCCGTGGGGCAGCGGAGAAGAACCGATCACGGTGTCACGCTTTGCCGTGCTCTCGTCGTCGTATGCGGTCTCAACGGTGATGTTAAGCTCCTGCAAAGCAGCCTGAGCTTCTTCGAGCGACAAACCGATAACCGCCGGGATCTCAACGGTTCCGGGGCGCGCACCGTTTGAAACGTAAACATAAACGGTGGAACCGATAGACGCTTTTGCGCCCGCCGACGGGAACGTTCCCATAACATAGTCCTTGGCGATCTTGTCGCTTTCAACAAGAACTACCTCGGGAATGAGGTTGATATCCTTTATCGCATTTACCGCTTCTTCCTGCTTCTGGTTTGATGTGAAGAAGGGCACGGCGATTTCGTCCTCGTTGCTGTTAACGGTAAGCACGATCGTAGAACCGGTTTTGACCTTCATCGAACCCGCCTCGGGCTCCTGATCAAGTACAACTCCCAATGACTTTGACTCGTCATAACGGCTCTTTAGCTCAAACTGAAAGTTATCGGGATTGTTTTCCTTTGCCTCTATGAACGACTTGCCGACATACTGGGGCACATCTACATCCTTGTTCTGACCGGAGGTGACTCCTCTTACAAGCGCCAAAACAAAGAAAATCAGGCATACTGCGACAGCGGCTATAATAATTCCTTTAAATGCGTAAAATGTGCCGCTGTGCTCTTTATATTCCTCTTCGTCAGTCTCTTTTTCCTTTTTTTGCTTTTCGGTTTTTGGGGTTTCGGGATCCTGCTGTTTGACCGAATTTTCCGAATTATCCTTTTTCATCTGTCCCACGTGCTTGGTGGGCTGATCGTCAACAAAGGACGTGCCGTAATCAAAAACAATGGAAGGATTCAAGCGGAAGCGCTCAAAATCGCTTAGCATCTCCGCTGCGGAGGTGTAGCGTCTTTCGGGCTGCTTTTCCATGGCGCGCATCGTGATCTGTTCAAGACCGACGGGAATGGACGGGTTGACCTCGCGCGGACGCTTCGGCGTTGACTGGAGCTGCATAAGCGCGACGGTCACAGCGCTGTCACCCTCAAACGGAAGCCTGCCTGTGAGCATTTCATAAAGCATTACGCCGACCGAATAAATATCGGTTTTGCCGTCGGTCACGTCGCCTCTCGCCTGCTCGGGCGCGATATAGTGGACAGAGCCGATAGCCTGGTCTGTCATGGTGCGTGTTGCCTTGTCCGAAAAACGCGCTATACCGAAGTCGGTCACTTTGATAGTGCCGTCCTGAAGCAGCATGATATTCTGCGGCTTGATATCCCTGTGAACAATGCCGCTCTCATGCGCGTGCTGCAAGGCGCGGAGCACCTGAGTGGTGAGGTGGAGAACATCCTTCCACTCGATCACGCCCTGACGGTCAATATACTCCTTCAGAGTAATGCCGTCGATATATTCCATTACGATATATTGGATCATGTCGCCGAAGCTCACGTCGTAAACCTTTACGATGTTGGGGTGCGAAAGCATGGCGATCGCTTTTGACTCGTTTTTAAAGCGGCGGATAAACTCCTCGTTGTTGAGGTATTCATCCTTTAATATTTTAATGGCAACCTCACGGTCATCCACCGTGTCGGTGCAGCGGTAAACATTCGCCATTCCGCCGACGCCGATTAGCTCGTGGATTTCATAACGACCGTCAAGCCGCTTGCCCAGATATTTATCCATATGAGCCACTCCTTTTTAACTCTGTGGGAATTGAGGGAATTTTTAGAGATTCCCTTGATTAAATCGCCGCCTTGCGCGGCTCGCGCCCGGACGTCAGTAGATTACCGTGGCGGTTATGTTGTCGGTGCCGCCGCCCGCCTTTGCGCAGTCGATAAGCTTGTTGATAAGACCGTCGCCGCGGTTTTCATGGCAGATTTTTACCATATCTCCGGTCGTGACGTGGTTGGACAAGCCGTCGCTGCAAATAAGCAGCACGTCGCCGTAGATAAAATTAGCTTCGATATAGTCAAGCCGCACGGTGGTTTTTATGCCAAGCGCACGGGTTATGAAATTCTTGTTCGGGTGGTGCTGCGCCTCGTCGTATGTAAGCTCGCCTCTGCGAACCATCTCCTGAACAACAGAATGATCCTCGGTGAGCTGCTTGATTTTTCCTCCGCGTATGGCATAGGTGCGGCTGTCGCCGACGTGTACGACGTGAACCGTGGTGTCCTTTACGAATACAAATTCGCACGTTGTACCCATGCCCGCAAGATCCGGGTCGCGCATCGCCAAATCAAATATTCTGGAGTTGGCGTTCACAACTATCTCCGCCATGAGCTCGCCGATCTGCTCCTTTGTCATGTCGCTTTTGTATAAATCGGTTATTTTTTTACTTATGTAATCAACAGCAGTTGCGCTGGCAATATTGCCGCCGTTTGCGCCGCCCATTCCGTCGCACACAACCGCCCATACGCAGCACGGAGAAATAATGCCGAAGCGGAAGTCGTCCTGATTCTGTTTACGCACCAAACCCACATCGCTCTTACTGAAAACTTCCAAATTATTCTCCTCCTTCTCTAACATATTTTCTTTTCAACTGACCACAGGAAGCGTCTATATCGCTGCCCAGCGTCCGTCTGACTGTTGCCGTTACCCCATAACCGGCAAGTATATCGGCAAAAGACTTTTGTCTTTGTATATTGCTCTTTTTATAGCCCGTTCCCTCTACTGGGTTGACGGGAATCAAATTTACGTGGCAGTTCATGCCCCTCAGCTTTTTGCCCAGCTCGTGCGCGCAGCCGTCGCTGTCGTTCACTCCGCTGATAAGCGCGTACTCAAACGTCACCCTTCTGCCCGTCATTTTGAAATAATCGCGGCAGGCACGCAAAAGCTCCTCCATAGGATACGCTTTCGCCACAGGCATGGTGCGGACGCGGATCTCATCATTCGGAGCGTGAAGTGAAACCGCAAGGTTTATTTGCAGCTTTAGCTTAGCAAGCTCGTAAATTTTCGGAACGATTCCGCAGGTGGAAACGGTTATGCGGCGCGCGCCGATATGCAGACCCTTTTCATCGCCTGCAAGCTCAATGAACCTGAGCACGTTGTCAAAGTTATCGAGCGGCTCGCCCATTCCCATAAGCACCACGTTTGAAACGCGGATCTTCATATCTCTCTGAGCGGATTCGATCTGCGCCAGCATTTCGGAAGCCGTCAAGCTGCGCGAAAAGCCGCTTTTGCCGGTCGCGCAGAACGTGCAGCCCATTTTGCAGCCCGCCTGAGTCGAGATACATTCCGTCCAACCGTGGCGGTAACTCATAAGAACCGACTCCACACATTCGCCGTCTTCAAACGAAAAAAGATACTTTACTGTTTTATCATACCTTGAAACCAGTTTTTTTTCAATAATTGCAACAGAAATGTAACAACTTGTTTTTAAAAATACTTTTAATTGTGACGGAAGATTAGTCATTTCGTCAAAAGACGATACTCCCCTGCCCAACCAATCGTGCACCTGCGAGGCGCGAAAGGCGGGATAACCGTTTTCGGTAAGGAAAGCCCGCAATTCGGGCAGAGTCATTGATTTTATATCAATCATTGTCGCGATCGTATACCTCCCCGTTCGCCGTTTACGCTTTTGGGAATCTCTAATAATTCAATGTCGTGCAGAAGTGCGGAAGATAATGGCAGAATATCGTCAAAGCTCCGCAGGAATACTGACGTATTTAAAGGAGATTTGGCCGGATCATGCCGTGAATATTCCGTGCTTATGCGCGGTGGGAAATTTTTAGAGGTTCCCTTTTGTAAGCGCGGCAAAATAGAATCCGTCGGTGCCCGCAGTGTGAGGCATGAGCGTCAGCTCATAGCCGTTTTCTTCAAAAGCGCGTGAAACGCCCTCGGGCAGAGAAAGAGTTTTTCCGTGAAAATCCGGGTGATCCGCCAAAAAACGCCGAACATTTTCGCCGTTTTCCGCGGGATTAAGCGTACAGGTCGAGTAAACAAGCGTTCCGCCGCAGGCTAAGCTCTGTGCGCTGCGGCACAGTATCTTATATTGAAGCTCCGGCAAATCCTCCGGGATCAGCTCTCTTTTGGCGCGAATCTCGGGCTTGCGGGAAAGAATACCCAAACCGCTGCACGGAACGTCGCAAAGGATCTTGTCCGCTATGGGAAGCGGCATTCCCTCGGCGCCGTCGCGGACGGACGTAACGATTATGTCGATTCCAAGCCGCCTTGCGCCGTCATTTATCAGCTTCAGCTTATGCTCGTACAGATCGCAGGCATATATTTTTCCCCTGTTGCTCATATACTGCGCCGCCGTGAACGCCTTTCCTCCGGGAGCGGAACAGACATCTATCATTATATCCCTCGGCTTCGCAGACAAAGCGTCCGCGCAAAGCTGAGAAGAAAGATCCTGAACATGGAACAGCCCCTTTTTATATGCCGAAAGCTTTTCGACAGCTCCCGTATTAGACAGGCTGAGCGCGTTTTCAAGCGCCGGCACGGTTTCGCAGACGACTCCCTCGCTTTCAAGCTCCGCTTTCAAAGCGTCTCTGTCGGTTTTCAAAGTGTTTACGCGGATATAGATTTTCGGTCTGCCGCTGAGCGACTCAAAGAGCCGGACAGCGTTTGATTCTCCGTAGGAATCGATCCAAAGCTTGACAAGCTCCTGCGGAACGGAATATTTTACGCTGAAATACGCGGTTTTGTTTTTCCGGTCCGGCAAAGTATAGGGAACCTCGGCGCGGGTGATTCCGCGGAGAATGCCGTTTATAAAGCCCGAGGATTTTTGCAGACCGAGCTTTTTTGCAAGCTTTACGCTCTCGTTCACCGCCGCGCTGTCGGGAACCTTTTCCATAAACAAAAGCTGATAAACACCCATTCGGAGAATTATTTTTGTTTTTGTTTCAATTTTCCGCAAAGGAATTTTAGAGTATTGCTTGATTATATAGTCGAGAGTGATCTGACGTTCAAGCACGCCGTAAACAAGCGCCGAAACAAAAGCGCTGTCCACACCGCTCAGGCGGTTCTCGCGGATCGCGTGATTCAGCGCGATATTGGAATACGCACCGTCCTGTTCAATTTTCAGCAGCACGCGAAAAGCCACGGCTCTTGCATTCGGCATAACTATCCTCCAATCAAAATTACCTCTCCGAAGCTTACAAAACACGGAATTCTACATAATAAATGTTGATTCGCTAAGCTTCAAATTTTCTTATCCATTTTAGGGGAATCTCTAATAATTCAATGTTGTGCAGAAGTGCGGAAGATTTATGGCAGAATATTGTCAAAGCTTCGCAGGAATACTGACGTATTTCAAGGAGCTTTGGCCGGATTATGCCGTGAATATTCCGTGCTTATGCGCGGTTGGGAATTGATAGAGGTTCCCTTTATTTGTTAGTCTCAAAATCTTTGATCCAATTTAATACTGCTTCATAATCTGCCCTTCCCGAAGCAACCGATAGTCCGAGATCGATCACATCATCGTTGGACGGAGAGATATGGATACCGTTCATCTCTAAAAATGCCAGCATAACATACATTCCGATCCGTTTGTTGCCGTCTGTAAAGGCATGATTTGAAATCAGAGAGAAGCCTAACTTTGCTGCTTTTTCTTCCTTAGTCGGGAATAGATCCATTCCGTCAAACGTCTGATATGCTGATTCAAGAGCGCTGTCAAGCAAACCGAAATCTCTCACTCCTGCATCGCCGCCTGTTTCCTGCGCTATGAGCTGATGTAAAAGTAACACCTTTTCCTGACTGAATTTTATCATTTCGCAAGCTCCTCAAACGCCTTATGATATTTTTCGAGAATATGTTTAGAAACAAGCTCAAATTTTTCTTCGTCATATCCGCTGCTCTCAATGCTCAGCATATATTCTATCACGTCTCCCAAACGTTCCTCGGGAATAATGTCAATAATACTCTTTGCGTAATCTCTTTCGCTCATTTTATATCCCCTCCAATTAACGGTTCGGCAGATTTATGCGCGATCTTACAGGTCTCTAATTCAGGTCGCTAATTTCTCCTTCTTCCGGCTATAAACAACAGCCTGAGAAGCTGCATAACAGACGTCAGCGCTGACGCAACGTAGGTCATTGCGGCGGCGGACAGCACGCTTTTAGCGCCCTTGTATTCTTCTTCGGGAAGCAATTGTGTATCTTTGAAGCATTTCAGAGCGCGGCGCGAGGCGTCAAACTCCACGGGCAGCGTCACCACGGTAAAAAGCACCGACAGTGAAAACAGAATTATTCCGCCGTAAAGAATATATGTAAAGATCGGATTTGTTGTGCGGTAGGCGAACAGAAAGCCTATGGCTATAAGTATCCAGCTCAGTCCCGAGCCAAGCTTTGCGGCGGGAACGATCGCGCTGCGGATTTTGTTCGGAAGGTAGTTGTTCGCTGTCTGTACCGCGTGTCCCGCCTCGTGAGCCGCAACGCCCACAGCCGCCACGGAGGTTTCTCCGTAAACGGACTCCGAAAGACGTATGACATTCGTTCGCGGGTCGTAGTGGTCGGTCAGATTTCCCGCGACGCGTTCGATCCTCACGCCCGTCACATTATTCTGCCGCAGAACATACTCCGCAGCCTGAGCACCCGTCATTCTGCGCGAGTTAGGGATTTTGGAGTATTTTGAAAACGCGGATTTTACCCTCACCTGACAAATCAGGGAGATAATAATGCACGGGAGCATAAAAATAATATAGGTATAATCAAAATAGAACATATTTTTCTCCAAAAGAATTAATACTATGGGTAATACTTGGGAATTGTCAGAGGTTCCCTTATGAAAGTATCTCGCCGATTTTCAGCTTGTGCCCTGCCGCAAAAGCCTCGGCGGTCATCTTCTTTTTGCCCTCGGGCTGCAGCTCCGAAAGCTCAATAGCGCCCTCGCCGCAGGCTATGACAAGCGGCTTAACGCTTAAAATCTCGCCCGCTCTGCCGCTTCCTTCGGCAATTTTAGCTCGGTGTATCTTCACCCGTTTGCCTCCGATCTGCGCCGTCGCAACAGGCCATGAATAAAGACCCCTGATTTGATTGTGGATTTGAAGCGCGGAACGGGAAAAATCGACCGGGCAAAGACTTTTGTCGATTTTTGAGGTGTGAGTCGCAAGGCTTTCGTCCTGCTTTTTGGGATCGACCGTGCCGTTTTCAAGCGCTGCGAGAGTTTCAATGATAAGCTCTCCGCCCAGAACTGAAAGTCGGTCGAAAAGCTCCGCCGAGGTTTCGTTCTCACCTATCGGCGTTTCTTTAACGAGCAAAATGTCGCCCGTGTCGAGTCCTGCGTCCATAAGCATTGTCGTTACGCCCGTCACGCTGTCTCCGTTGAGCACCGCCTGCTGAATCGGAGCGGCTCCGCGGTACTTGGGGAGCAGCGATCCGTGAATGTTGACGCAGCCGTATTTCGGCACATCTAACACCGCCTGCGGCAAAATCTGCCCGTAAGCCGCCACCACGATCACATCGGGCGCGAAGCTTTTCAGCAGCTCAAGCGCCTCGGTGGTTTTCATCGAGGCGGGCTGACAAACGGGAATGTCGAGCTCCTGAGCGCAAACCTTTACGTCAGGCGGAGTCAGTATCTGCTTTCTTCCAACGGGCTTGTCGGGCTGAGTGAACACCGCCGCCACCTCATGCTTTTCGGCGAGCGCCCTCAGCGCGGGCACGGCGAAATCGGGCGTACCCATATATACTATTTTCATATAATCCTCCGTTTATGAGCACCGATTATGAGCGCCGATCACATTTTTTCGATTTCTTTGCTGGTGAGCATCCGCTCGGCAACCTGCTTGAAAACGACTCCATTGAGATGATCTATTTCGTGACAAAATGCGCGTGCGAGCAGCTCCCTGCCTTCAACAATTATCTCCTCGCCGAAGCGATCCTGCGCCTTGACCATAACATAGTCGGGACGCTTGACAATTCCCCACTGCCCCGGGAACGAAAGACAGCCCTCGTTGCCCTCCTGCTCTCCGCTGTAGGCAACTATTCTCGGATTGACAAGCTCGATGACCTGATTTTGTTCCTTGCTTATATCAATCACCGCCACTCGGCGAAGTATACCGACCTGCGGAGCGGCAAGACCCACGCCGTTAGCGTGGTGCATCGTTTCAGCCATATCGTCAAGCAAAACATGAAGCTTGCGGTCAAATTTTTCAACGGTTCGGCACTTCTTTTTTAGGATCGGATCTCCGTCCTTCACAATATTTCTTAGCGCCATATAATCAAAATCACCTTCCTTATATTATTAACACACAGGCGCGTTCATATCCGCGTAAACGGTAATTTTGGCATATTCGCGGTTGCCCGAAAAGCTTATCAGAACCGACGAAAGCAAACTGCGGAACTGCCGTGTGTTTCTGCACTTTATAATCAATTTGTAACGGTATTTGTTGCTCACCTTCACCACCGTCGCGGGCGAGGGTCCGAGAACCCTTATCGGGAGCTTTGCGTAATCCCTTCGCGCAAGCTCGGAAAACTCACGCAAAAACTCGTTAGCCGCCTGGAGCGTCATCAGCCTGTCCTCACCTGCAAAGCCGACAAGACAAATATCGGCGAACGGCGGGTAAAGCATTGCCTGCCTCATGTTGATCTCGGTGTTGAAAAACGCGTCGTAATCCTGAGCGGCTGCCATAGATATGATCAAATTATCGGGGGTGTGGGTCTGTATCACCGCGATCCCCTTGCTTTCTCCCCTTCCGCTTCTTCCCACCACCTGGGTGAGCAACGAAAAGGAACGCTCATAGCTGCGGTAATCGTCCGCGTAAAGCATTTGGTCGGTGTTCAGCACGCCGACGAGCGTTACATTGGGAAAATTAAGCCCCTTCGCGACCATCTGAGTGCCTACGAGAATATCGTAATCGCCGCGCGAAAATGCCGAGATCATCTTTTCGTAACGCGATTTTGACGATACAGCGTCGGTATCCATACGAAGAATCCTCGCGTCGGGAAAGATTTTGGAGATGTCCAGCTCCGCCTTCTGCGTTCCCGCGCCTCCCGCTCGAAGCGATTTGCCGTGGCACACGGGACACTCGTTTTTATAGGGAACCGAATATCCGCAGTAGTGACACATCAGACGGTTGTTGCGGCTGTGATATGTGAGCGAAATCGAGCAATTCGGACAGGTAACAGCCTCGCCGCAGTGGGTACAGGTCACAAAGGTGTTGTGACCGCGCCGATTGAGCAAAAGGATAGACTGTCTGCCGTGCTCAAGATTGTATTCAATGTTTTGAAGCAGCACATCGGAAAAGCCCGACGCGTTGCCGTTGCGTATCTCGGCGTTCATATCAGCCGTGATGACCTCGGGCAGCTCCGCATCGCCGAAACGCTTGCTCAGCACATTCAGCGAATATCTGCCCGTTTTTGCGTAATAATAGGTTTCAACACTCGGAGTTGCCGAGCTGAGCACCAAAAGCGCGTTGTTCTGCGCCACACGGTACATCGCGATCTCGCGTGCGTGGTATCGCGGATTGCTCTCGGACTTGTAGCTGTATTCCTGCTCCTCGTCCATAATTATCAAACCGACATTTTCAAAGGGAGCGAACACCGCGCTTCGCGTGCCTATAACTATCTGAGCCAAGCCCTGCTTTACGCGCTTGTATTCGTCAAGCCGTTCGCCGAGCGACAAAGCGCTGTGGAAAACCGCGATTTTGTCGCCGAAGCGACCCGCAAACTGAGCCACGAACTGCGGCGTGAGCGAAATTTCGGGCACCATGACAATAATGCCCCTTCCGTCGCCGAGCACTCTCTCGATTAGGCTTAAAAATACGCTTGTTTTGCCCGAACCCGTAACGCCGTAAAGCAAGCTTACGTGCGGAGCTCCGTCGCAGTATTCGCGGTACAGGCTGTCGCAAGCCGCCTGCTGTTCTTCCGAAAGAGTGATCGGCTTAACAACGCCGTCGTTATGGTAATCACCCGTTCGGAAAACCTCTTCATCAAAAAAATATATCACGCCTTTTTTGAACAGCGCGTCGATGACAGAAGAGGAAACGCCCGTAAAATAGCGGATCTCCCTGACCGACGCCGCACCCGAAAGCTCCAAAAGCTCCGCGATCTCGCGCTGCTTCGGGGTGAGCTTAAGCTCGTTCAAATCAACTCCGGGAGCAAGCGCCGCCATTTTCATCACGGCGTCATTTACCTTGCGAAAAACCTCATCCGATTTGTAAAGCATACCCAGCCGAACCATTTCGTCGAGGATCCCGCTGTCGGACAGTCCGAAATCGTCAAGTATCTTTTCAAGCCTGACTGCACCGCGCTTCTTTTTGAGATAATCGAACAGCCTTTGCTGTTCGGCGTTCATCGGGATTTCCTCCGCCTCGGCTCTGACGCCGTAAACGGTTGTCACCTTGTAGTTGACTCCTGCGGGCAGCATGGTTTTTACCGCGTCGTACAGCGTGCAAAAATAATGCTCCTTCATAAAGCGTGCAACGCCGATAAGCTGTTCCGAAGCCACGGGGCTTGAATCAAGAACCGAGATGATCTCCTTAAGCTTCTCCGTTGTCTCGCCCCTGAACAAATCGGTGACTATCCCCTGACGGCGGCTGTCGCCCCTGCCGAACGGCACGAGCACCCGTTTACCGCAGACGATCTCATCCTCAAGACGCGCGGGAACAAGGTAATCAAATTCCCTGTCAAATGAAAACGCCGCTTTTTCAACCGCGACCTTCGCTATGATATTTTGCTTACAGCTCATCCTCGTCAGGCTCTAACAGACCGATTTCGTGGTTTCTGATTTCTTCAATCGCAAGCAAAACGGGCTTTTCCTCGGTAACTGTGCCGTTCTGCTCAAATTCCTCGGTAATCTCTCTTGCTCTTTTTGACACGCCGACAACCAGCGCGTATTTGCTTTGCTTGCCCTTAAACAGTTCATCTACGTCTACTTT
>JBGUPW010000081.1:0-2179 GCA_045130495.1 Ruminococcus sp.
AACATGAAAGACATTAACGGAAAACGCAAACCAAAATGGATACCGACAGGGTACAACGCCAGAGGCAACAAAAAGAAAGCCGAGAAGTTTTTGGAACAGCAGATCAGCAAGTATTCCGAGAACGCGCTTGACGGCAATGCGAACGATATTTTGTTAGCCGACTACTTTGAAAGATGGCTGCCGAAGATCGAAAAGGAAGTCAGACCGAATACCTTCCGCTCGTATAAGGGCAACATGAAGAACCATATCATCCCGTATTTTCGGGAGAAAAAGATACGGCTGCAACAGCTGTGTCCGGTTCATCTCGAGGATTATTATAAATCCTTAAAGGAGAAAGGTTTATCTTCCACCACTGTCAAGCACCATCACCAGACGATCAGCAAGGCGCTGTCCGACGCTATCCACGACAAGCTGCTTGTTTATAATCCCGCAAGCGCGGCAAAATCGCCGTCTCCGGCGAAGTTCAAGGCGAAGTACTTAACGCCGAAACAGTTGGAGCAGCTGATGATTCTGATCAAAGGAACGGTCATTGAATTGCCGGTGCAGCTCTGTTCCATCTACGGATTCCGCAGGAGCGAGGTGCTCGGATTGAGATGGGAGTACGTTGATTTTGAAAAGCGCACCATCACCATTGCGGAGACCTTGCAGCAGGGTGTCGGAGGAAGCTATGTAGACACCACGAAGAATGAAAGCAGCCACCGAGTGCTTCCGCTGACGCAGCAGGCATACGACTTGCTGATGGCGCAAAAGGAGCAGCAAATTGAGCGTTCAAGGGTGATGGGTTGCTACTATTATAAAAGCGACTATGTTTGCACTTGGGCGGACGGCAAGGTGATACAGCCGAACTATCTGACAAGAAGCTTTCACAATATTCTGAAAAACAGCGATTTGCCGATGGTGCGCCTGCACGACCTGCGGCACAGCACGGCGAGCAATCTGCTCGAGCAGAATGTGTCGATCGTCAACGTCGCCAACTGGCTGGGTCACAGCAGTCCGACGACCACGCTGAACTTCTATGCGCATACAAATCAGACGCAGAAAAAGATGGTGGCAAATGTGATTGACGACATGCTTTTAGTCAGGTGATTGCGGTTTAAAAAATGGTGCTGCGTTAGATGCCGTTAGGAAAATTTTTCAAAAAGCGTAGAAAAGTGTTAGAAAAGTGTTAGAAATAGGGGTATAGCTCGTTAGAAATGGGTTCAAGCCAAAAAAGAAAACCCCCAAAAACGGCTTAGATAAGCCATTTTTGAGAGCCTGTTTGGCAAAGGACTCACAAAATGATACAAACGCAACGCCCTTTTTTTGATTGCAACATTCGATTTTTTCTTTGCAACACTCCGTTCATTGGTTGCAACAAATTGAAAAAATGTTTGCAACACAAAATCAAGAAATGCAACACTCTGCTTTTCAATGCAACACAAATCAAAAAATGCAACACAAAAAAATGAAGCACTCAGCTCCAAGTTTTGAAGTTGAGTGCTTCTTTCTTTTCAGTCATTGATGTGAAGCACGTAGATTTCCACATTCCATTTATCGGACAGGATTTCTTCTGCTTTTTGGTTGAATTCTTCGTCGGTTTTGAAGTAAAGGTTTTCAGCTTTTTTGGCGCCGGCAAGAGTGCCAATGCCATAAATGTAATGCTTGATTCCGCTATCTCTCATAAATTGTCGGACTCTTTTGGCTTGCTCTTTATCCACTTTGTGTTGCCTCCTTTTTTGCACTGTTTGATCTCCGTTGTTTTGGTATGAGCATATTACCTCTTAGCGCGGAAAATAGCAAGCAATATGAAAAAATAATGTACACAAAGATCGAAGGTGAAAACTGTGCAAAGCTACTCATCGAAATTGGAAGATAGTTTACTGAATTCCTCAGCAACCCGCCTGTTTCCCTCCAAATTGCCCTGTGTTCGATTTTTATGGCAGCAAGGAGAAATTATAGGTTTCGGGACGAAAACGCGACACAAGCGATTTGTCGCGAAGATTGTCTGAGAAGATTATTCTGAATAGCAGATTGTGAAATAAACCGGTGGAACACATCTCGCTTGCCAAACGCCATTGGATGAGCGGTACAGCTCATTTCCGTCATCGACAAAATCCTTCGCGCGGATTTTCAGTACAACAGGCTTTCCGTGTCTGCTGCCGACCTTGACCGCCGTTTCGTAGTCAGGCGAGATGTGAAC
>JBGUPW010000082.1:0-2587 GCA_045130495.1 Ruminococcus sp.
TGGTCGAGGTGACAGGATTCGAACCTGCGACTCCATCGTCCCGAACGATGTGCGCTACCAAACTGCGCTACACCTCGAAAAAAATAGCCCCGATGTATTCGAGGCTGTTGGCTGAGGAATAGGGATTCGAACCCCAACAAACAGAGTCAGAGTCTGTCGTGCTACCGTTACACTATTCCTCACAATCTGTTACATCTCGTATGCAACGTCAATTATTATAAAGCAAAAAATCCGATTTGTCAATAGCAATTTGAAAATTTTTGAAAATTTTTTGAATAATTAACAAAAAATTTCAGAATTAGTTAACTTGGAAAATCTTTTAATGCTTCGCTCCGTAAAAAGCCTTCCTTCGGCGTGGTTACTGAAGGAGGGCTTTTGCTTATAATTTTCTTATTCTCAAATCCTCACCCAGAAAGTCGAGCTTTTGGGCTGCTCCGTTTATTCTTGAAACGAAGCGGCTGCTGTAATCCTTTTCCATCTCCGCCATTGTCAGATTGGTGCTGATGATAACGGGCTTACGGCTGAGAAAGCGTGAGTTGAAGAGCGTGTAAACCTGCGAATCCGTAAATGCGCTGTGGTTTTCTGTTCCGAGGTCGTCCACTATCAACAGGTCGCAGCCGGTCAGCATTTCGAGAAGGTCGTTAGTGCCCTCTCCGCGGCTGAATCGCTCGCGTTCAAGCCTTATGACAAGCTCGGGAGCCGACACGTACATTACGCCGTAGCCGCGTCTTATAACCTCGTTGGCTATCGCCAATGAAAGATGTGTTTTGCCGAGTCCGGTCGCGCCCTTCATCAAAATGCTTTTTGAACTTGGCGTGAAGTTCTGCGCGTAGGCGCGGCAGTATTTGAAGATTTTCTCCATGTGATAGTACGGCGCTATACCCGTTTTGGGGTCGGTCGCTTTGCTGTACCTGTCAACCCTAAAGCTCTCAAAGGTCGAAAGCGTCAGGGGCACTATACGGTTGATTTCCTCACAGGCGCAGGCGGCGAGCTGCTGCTTCATACAGCCGCACATGACGGTTCTGCCATGGATTTCAACATAGCCGGTGTCGGAGCATTTCGGGCACGAGTAACGCGGTTCCAGCACGTCCTCGGCGTAGCCTGCTTCGCGCAGGAGCATTTTCAGCTCTGACTGCAAGGAGAGATTTTTCTCCTTGAGCTTCGTCATTTCGGCGACAACATCTCCTCCGCGCAGAACGGTTCTCACCGCCGCTGTGCCGCAGCCCGCTATTTCGCGTTCAAGCTCCCTCACACGGGGGATTTTATTATAGATTTCCTCGCGGCGCGCGTCAGCCTGCTTTTCCGCGTTGAAACGTTTTTGGGCAAGCTTGTCCTCCGCGCTTTTGTATACACTGCTGCTGTATCCCATAATTTACCTCAGTCAATAAAGTCGAGCGTATCAATTTTTTCAAGCTCGTTGATGTCGTAGGAGGTGTTTTGCTTCGGAGCGGGCTTCGACTTTGCCGATTCGCTCTCCTTCAAGTCCTCGGGATTTTTTATCCCCTGAGCCTCCCATTTTTTCAGGATCCCGTCAATATAGTTGAATTTGACCTCGCCCTTTGTGTCCACGCAGCGTTCATATGCCTCGCGGAGCATCTGTGACGAGAATTTCCATTCACCGACCCACTTGCTGCTGTATTCAAGCTGCTTCTTTGTTGGTGAGCCTGCGTTTTGCAGACCGAATGCCGACGACACGACCGAGAAGCAGCGGCTTGAGTGGTGTGCTCGCGCAATTTTGCTGTCGGCGGCTTCAACCGAGTTGATCCCCTCGTCAGCCCACGAGATACCGATTTTCTCAACCGTGTGCATATTGCGCTTATCAATGCTGACGCAGTACTGGAGCAGCATGAGAATAACGTCGGGTCCCAGACCGCAGGTGTCCTTCAGCATGAGGAGAGTCGCCACATCGGAATTTGAAAGAGTTTTGCCGAGCGCAGTTTGAGCCTCGCCCACGAGCATTTTCAGCTCCTCGTCCACAGCCAGCCGCTGTGATGTGAAAACATAATCTGGCTTCTGCGGCTTTGTTACAATGAATCGCTGTTTCTGTTCGCTGACGGCTTGCGAAATTTTCTCGGGCTCGATTTTTTCTTTTGGAGAATTATCCTGCACCTTTATTTCTTTATCAGAATCAACAGGTGAGTAAACGCGGTTGCTCTTTTGAAGGATCTCCATATTCACCCAGTAATCGAGAGCTTCGGGAATGTCGGTGACGTTCACGCCCGTCGCCTTTGATATCGCTTCAAGCTCCAAATCGGAGTCGGCGCTGCGAAGAACATAGAGAAGCACCTTAAGCTTTACGCCGTCGGCAAATTTCAGCCCCTCGTCAACGATCTTTGAGGGAACAGCAAAAACCGACCGCCACGCTCCTAAATTTATTTTAATTGACATTCTATCATCCTTTGTATTTCAAAAGTAAAAAGCAGTAAAAAGTGTTAAATTATATTTTATCATAAAGTGCATTATTTGAAATAAGAAAAAAGAAAAATAGAAAAATAAAACTAAAAATATTTTAGAAAACGACATATCGCGTATAATAATGTGATACAAATACTATAGGGAGCCTATAGCAATTCCCGGTCGCGCATAA
>JBGUPW010000083.1:0-7568 GCA_045130495.1 Ruminococcus sp.
ATGGATCGTCTGCTCTGCGGCGACGTCGGCTTCGGCAAAACCGAGGTAGCTTTGCGCGCCGCCTTCAAGTGCGTTTCCGACAGCAAGCAGTGCGCTCTCCTCTGCCCCACCACGATCTTGGCGTGGCAGCATTATCAGACGGTGACAAAGCGATTCGAGGGATACCCCATAAGGGTCGAGCTTCTGTCACGCTTCCGCACCGCCAAGCAGCAAAAGGATATTCTCGAAAGGCTGAAACGCGGCGAGGTCGATATGGTAATAGGCACACACCGTCTTGTTCAGAAGGATGTCTGCTTCCGCGATTTGGGTCTTGCGATAATCGACGAGGAACAGCGCTTCGGCGTGCAGCAAAAGGAGCGCTTCAAGGAGCTCGTAAAGAACGTCGATGTGCTGACTCTCTCCGCGACGCCGATTCCCCGAACGCTGAATATGGCTATGAGCGGTCTGCGCGACATGAGCGTGCTCGAGGAAGCTCCGCTCAACCGAAGTCCCGTGCAAACCTACGTGTTGGAGCACGACGACGCGGTTATTCACGAAGCGATAAGGCGCGAGCTGCGCCGCGGCGGTCAGGTGTTCTATCTGCACAACAACGTCGAGTCTATAAACGGCGTAGCCAACCGTATTCTTGAAGCCATTCCCGAAGCGCGCATAGCGGTTGGTCACGGCAAGATGAAGGAGCAGGAACTGAGCGAGGTCTGGCGGCAGATGCTCGAACAGGAGGTTGACATTCTGGTTTGCACCACCATAATAGAAACAGGCGTCGATTTGCCCAACGCAAACACACTTATAATTGAAAACGCCGACTGCATGGGCTTGTCACAGCTTCATCAGCTCCGAGGCAGAGTGGGCAGAAGCTCACGGCGCGCCTACGCCTATCTCACCTTCCGCCGCAGCAAGGTGCTCAGCGAGATACAGCAGAAGCGGCTTGAAGCGATCCGTGAATACACCGAGTTCGGCAGCGGATTTAAAATCGCCATGAGGGATTTGGAGCTGCGCGGTGCGGGAAACATAATGGGCGCACAACAGCACGGCCACATGGAAAGCGTCGGATATGATATGTATTTAAAGCTTCTCGGAGAAGCGGTCAGCGAGGAACGCGGCGAGACTCCCGAAAACAGAGATCTCGACTGCCTTATCGATCTCTCGGTTGACGCGCATATCCCAGAGGAATATGTGGAGAGCCTCACACTGCGGCTCGACGTCTATCGCAGGATAGCGGATATAAGAACAGTCGAGGACAGCGAGGACGTAAAGGACGAGCTTTGGGATCGCTTCGGAAGGATCCCGAAATCGGTGCTCGGTCTTATTGATATCGCGCTTATCCGAAACAAGGCGCACGCCATGGGCATTTATGAGATCAGACAAAACGACAACTCCATCCTGCTTTATGTGAATGAAATCAAGTCCCCTGCCGTAGCCGATCTGCTTATTTCGCTAAACGGAAAAGCAAGCCTGAACGCGGGAGCAAAGCCTCACTTGGCAATACCGTGCAAAAGCGGAGCCGATTCGGTAGCGACCCTAAAACGAATTTTCGGGTTGGCAGGCTGAGCGGTCGTTGCCGCGACGGCGCAACGGGTGTAGGTTATGTATGTTGAAGCTTGAGAACCTACATAGAAAATACGGTTTACCTATGCGGTTTTCGGCTCTGTGTAAGTTATGTATGTTGTTTCTTAACGAGCAGAGGTAAATTTAAAAAAATAATAAAAAGTTATCATAGACTTATATTTTTATTTTTTATTTTTTACACAGAGGTTATACAGAAAAGAACCTACATAACCTATATAACACCAAAAAACGGCTTATTTATGCGGTTTTTGCTATGTCGGTCTTTGAAATTGAGCCTGCATAAATCTACATGACCTACATAATCTCAGCCGTTATCCGAATCAAAACCGCTTCTCCGCGGAAAATCCGATGACCCTCCAACGTGAAAGCCAAGTGAAAATTTCGGAAAACGCATAAAATTTTTCGCAAATTGTAGACATTCGCAAAAAAATTGTGTATAATGATTTAGTACGCACCCATATCATTACATAATTTGGGCGGGAAATCAAATAATAAGGATGGTAAAAGTATGAAACCCACAGTAAAAATCGCTTCACTGCTGATGGCTGTGCTGATGCTCTTTTCCGTATTCGCGTCGGGCTGCACACTCAGCAAGGAGTGGTCGTACAAAACAAGCGAAAAAGAGCTTGCGATCGGCATTTATCTGACTGCTATGCAGGAATCCTACAATCAGGCTAAAAACTATGCCTCAAAGCTTGACGACTATGACGCTGAGAGCAACAAATGGCTTGACATGGAAATCACCGACGACGACGGCAACACAGCGGTCGCCCGCGAGTGGATCAAAAACGAAGCAGAGCGCAAGTGCCTTGAGCTTTTGGTTCTCGAACCCGAGCTGAAAAGACTCGGAGCGACAACCGACGAGGCAGAGCTTGATACTCAGGCTAAAACCTACGAGACTCAGTGGTATTCAAGCGCGAGAGCTACACTTGAAAAGCACGGCGTATCGGCTGAAAGCTACATCTATTACATGACAAACTACTCCCGTATGAGAGATCAGCTTTTCGAGATGATCTACGGTGAAGGCGGTACTCAGGCTGTGTCGCAGGAAGAAATCACCAAATATCTCACCGACAACTACGGCAGATATGCGGCTCTTCCCGTTTCACTTTACGAATCCACCACCGACGAGGCTGGCACCGAGTCAACAGTCGCACTCTCCGCGGAAAAAATCAAGAGCATTACCGATACTCTTGACGGCTACGCAAAGCAGATCAACGAGATCAAAGATCCCGCAAAAGCAGAGGAAGCCTCAACAAAGCTGCTTGAAGAGTACATCTCCTCAAACAACCTCGGTGAAAGCACTCAGGTAACAAACGTCACCCTTGAAAGAAAAAATCCCAACACTTCGGTCGATGAGCTTGACAAGGCTATCAGCGGTCTTGAAGAGGGCAAGGCAACTACCGTAAAGGTCGGCGAAGACGAAAACTCCCAGTCCTATTTCTATATCTTCCGCTATAACGAGGATTCTTTAAAGAAAAACTATCAAGAGGACGGAATCACCGACAGCACCCTGCTGAAAAAGCTTAAATCAAAAGATTACACTGCATACCTCAAGAGCCTTATCGACAAATCAAACTACGAGAAGAGCGACAGCGTCGATAAATACGACCCCGGTATCTTCTATGAAGAAACAACGACGACCGCCGTATCATAAAAACACAGGTCGTTAAGCCATACTATTAAGCCCATACTAAAAGAACCAAAAACATCTTATTCAACGATATCGCAGCTTTGCGGGATTCGGCGAAACAGATGTTGCAAGGTTTAATTGAGATTCAGCACCAAACCTCTCTTTCTTCGATTTTTTAAAAGGAAGGTGTATTAATGAAAAGGCATTCAAGGTTTATCACAGCATTATTGACAATTCTTTTCGCGATAACCGCAGGAACCGCCCTAACCGCTTACGCTTCGGAAGTAGGCGCAGAAGGCGACAATCCTCCCGCTCCCGGCGGCGGTTCCGGTGAGAGCTATGAGCCTCAGCCGCAGGAGAGTGAATACGAGCCTCAGCCGCAGGAGAGCGAATACGAGCCTCAGCCTGCTCAGCAGAGTGAATACGAACCTCGCCAAGAGAGCTATGAGCCTCAGCAGGAGAGCTACTACGATCCCGAGCCTTACTATCCGGACGAAAGCAGCAGAAGCGGCGGAAGCGACAGCGGAAATACTTATGAAAGCAGCGGCGGAAACTACTACTATGACTCCGAAGGTCACAAGTACGACAATCCGGGCGATATTTATGTAGGCAGCAACCAAACCTATGTTCCGCCCTCGATCACACCGTCCACCACAGCGGCGCTGTATGACACCTCAAAGACAAAGATCGACGATAAAACGCTTTCAGACAGCGACTGGCTCGACATAAAGAAGAATCTCGCCAATCCGGGCGAGTCCTCCAAGAGCACAGACAGCGGCGACTTCGCTTTCATTCAAAATAACACCTCTACCGATGACAACGGTCACTGGATGCTTATTTTAGGCTTTTCGCTTATCGCTCTGAGTATTGCGGGCTTCATTTACCTGATTTACGCTTCGGTCAACAGACGCAAAAATGCTGCGGCGGCAACCTCAGCGGGCAACTACGGCAGCGGAAATCCCTACGGCAAGAGCGACTCCGATGAAGGAACACGCTACAGCGAAGCCGAGGAAACCGCTTCTTACAGCGAAGACGACGGATACAACGACAATTTCGGCACAGAGGAACCCCCGAAAAAAGAGAAGAAAAAAGAGAAAAAGAGCAGAAAACCCAAAAACGGCAAGCGCTACAAATAAAGCTTCCGAAAAAATTATCCCGGTAAGGCAGCAGCCTCGCCGGGATTTTTTCTGTTTTATTTTTATTTTCAATTTTTATTTTCAATTAAACCCAAACTCTCAATTTTTTAAGTAATAACTGCTTATTTGCTGACAATTTTTGATATATTACTTAATTTGTTGAGAGTTTGGGATTAAATTCTTTAAACCGGATATTAATGGTTTTTTGAAGAAAGTATTATAAGAATTTATGCTCGCTTCTCGCGATAACGTCAAGCTGCTGCTCGCGCGTAAGGTCAATAAACTTTACCGCATAGCCTGAAACGCGGATCGTGAAGTTCGCGTATTCGGGCTTTTCGGGGTGCTCCATGCAGTCCCTGAGCTTCTCCACTCCGAAAATGTTTACGTTCAGGTGATGGGCGCCCTGCTTGAAATAGCCGTCGAGAATATTTTTGAGGTTATCTACGCGCTCCTCGTCGGTGTGACCGAGAGCATCGGGGCTGATCGTTTGTGTGTTTGAAATTCCGTCAAGCGCAAACTCATAGGGCAGCTTCGCAACGGAATTCAGCGAAGCAAGCAGTCCGTGCTTTTCGGCTCCGTAAGCGGGATTTGCGCCGGGTGCGAAGGGAGCGCCCGCCTTTCTGCCGTCGGGAGTAGCTCCCGTCGCCTTGCCGTATACTACGTTCGAGGTGATCGTGAGAATAGATGTGGTCGGCTCCGAGTTGCGATAGGTGTGGTGCTCGCGCACCTTCTTCATAAACGCCTTCAACAGCCAGACAGCGATCTCGTCCGCCCTCTCATCGTCGTTGCCGTAGCGCGGAAATTCGCCTTCAACTTCATAATCGACAATCAAGCCCTGCTCGTTGCGGATAGTCTTGACCTTGGCGTACTTGATAGCCGACAGCGAATCGACAACGTGAGAAAATCCCGCGATGCCCGTGGCGAAGGTGCGTCTTGTGTAGGTGTCGATAAGCGCCATTTCAGCCGCCTCGTAGTAATATTTGTCGTGCATATAATGGATAAGATTGAGCGTGTTCACGTACAGCTCGACAAGCCAGCTCATCATCGCGTTGAACTTGTGCATGACCTCGTCATAGTCGAGGTATTCGGAGGTGATCGGCGCGATTTCGGGACCGATCTGCTCCATCGTCGTAATTTCAACGCCGCCGTTCATAGCGAAAATCAGGCACTTAGCCAGATTTGCTCTCGCGCCGAAGAACTGTATCTCCTTGCCCGTCTGAGTAGCGGAAACACAGCAGCAAATGCTGTAGTCGTCGCCCCACACGGGACGCATCACTCCGTCGTTCTCGTACTGGATAGAAGAAGTTTTCACCGAGATTTTAGCTGCATATTTCTTGAAGGTATCGGGCAGCCGCCATGAATAAAGCACCGTGAGGTTCGGTTCGGGAGCGGGTCCCATGTTTTCAAGCGTGTGCAGAAAACGGTAATCGGTTTTTGTAACCATATGTCTGCCGTCCATGCCAATACCCGCCATTTCAAGCGTGACCCAAACGGGATCGCCCGAAAACAGCTCGTTATAGCTCGGTATGCGCGCAAATTTAACCATGCGGAATTTCAGAACAAGGTGGTCGATAAGCTCCTGAGCCTGCTCTTCCGTCAGCGTGCCCTCTTCAAGGTCGCGCTGAATGTAAATATCGAGGAAGGTGGAGATCCTGCCCACGCTCATCGCCGCGCCGTTCTGTGTCTTGATAGCGGCAAGATATCCGAAGTAAAGCCACTGAACGGCTTCCTTCGCGTTTTTGGCAGGCTGAGAAATGTCATAGCCGTAGATCTCCGCCATTTTCTTCATGCCCTTCAAGGCGCGGATCTGCTCGGCAATTTCCTCCCTCAGTCGGATGTGCTCCTCGCTCATGTTCCTGCCGCCGCAGAAGAACAAATCCTTCTCCTTCATATTGATGAGGTAATCCAGACCGTAAAGCGCAACGCGGCGGTAGTCGCCGACGATCCTTCCTCTGCCGTAGGTGTCGGGCAGACCGGTGATGACGTGGCTGTGACGCGCGCGCTTCATTTCGGGCGTATACGCGTCAAAAACCGCCTGGTTGTGGGTTTTATGATAATCGTTGAATATTTTGTGAAGCTCGGGATTGATTTGATAGCCGTAGGTGGAAGCCGCCTGCTCAGCCATTTTGATTCCGCCGTAGGGCATAAAAGCTCTTTTGAGCGGTTTGTCTGTCTGCAAGCCGACGATCTGTTCAAGCTCTTTCATGCTCTCGTCGATATATCCGGGGCCGTAAGAGGTCAAAGAGGAAACGATCTCGGTTTCGCAGTCGAGTACGCCGCCCTTTGCGCGCTCCTCTTTTTGCAGCTCGCGAAGCTTGCCCCAGAGCTTTTCGGTCGCCTCGGTGGGCTCGGCAAGAAAGCTTTCGTCGCCGTCATACATGGTGTAGTTTTTCTGGATAAACTCGCGGACATTGATATCCTCTTTCCATTTTCTGCCCTCAAAGCCTCTCCACGCCACACTTTTTACGTCATCGGGAATCTTGATCCACATTTTCATAGCTTCTTTACTCCTTTTCTCCGCGTAAAATCATTTCTGCGTTTTTTACCCGCCCGCTGTCGGGGGGAGCAACATCTTCGAGCGTATAGGGAATCCCAAGCTCTTTCCATTTGTAAGCGCCCATTGAATGATAAGGCAAAACTTCGATTCTTTCCACATTGCCGAGTGTTTCGATAAACGCCCTTGTCCGGCGCAGATGCGCGTCGTCGTCGGTTATTCCCGTGACGAGCACATGGCGTATCCAAACGGGCTTCTTCCGCTCGCTAAGAAAGCGGAGCATATCAAGAATGTTTTCGTTGCCCCTGCCCGTCAGCCTGCGGTGCCCCTCGGGATCGATGTGCTTGATATCGACAATGAACAGATCGGTCAGCTCAATCAGCTCGCAAAAGCGCGAAAAAAACGGCTCCTCGCGCGTAAAAGGCTGCCCGGCAGTGTCGATACAGGTGTTTATCCCGCGCCGCTTTGCCTTTTGAAACAACTCGACAAGGAACTCGATCTGAAGCAGCGGCTCGCCTCCGCTGACGGTTATCCCGCCATCCGCGCCCCAGTAGGGGCGGTAGCGGTCAGCCCTGTCGAGCAGCTCGTCCGCGCTCATCTGCGTGCCTCCGCTCAGGCTCCATGTGTCGGCGTTGTGACAGTAGCGGCAGCGCAGCGCGCAGCCCTGCAAAAAAATCAAAAACCGCACGCCCGGACCGTCAACCGAGCCGAAGGATTCGGTGGAATGAATATTTCCCTT
>JBGUPW010000084.1:0-29760 GCA_045130495.1 Ruminococcus sp.
CGACAGCCTTACCTCAATTTTTTGTACAACCTGACGAAAAATCTTACAACGCAATCCGCACACCTGAATTATGCGGTATTGCCTTTAGTTTCTTCCCTAAAAATGTCTATACAGAATTCAGCGCATCAAGCGCGGCGGCGCCGTAATCGAAATGACGGGGGATTATGCCGTACATACCCGTCAGGCTGTCCCTGAAAAATTCGTGGCGCGGCGGAAACGGCGTCAAGCTGAAATAAAGCGCCACAAACAGAAAGAGCAGCACCAGAGCAGGAGCGAACATCCACCGCAGCCGCAGGGAAGAGCCGCAGAGCAGGAACGAGAGCGCGAACGCCCCGGGAACGCAGATCATTCCCGCAGCTATGCCGCCCGTAAGCTGCGACAGCAGCAGATAGCTTACTCCCAAAGCGTAGAGCGCGGCGGCTTTTGCCGCGACGAAACGGTGAAACGGGAGCCGAAGCGTCAGCAGTTCAAGCAGCGACCAAATCAAAAACGGGAGAAGCAGGGTTTTGCACAGCTCCCAAGCGCTGCCGTTGACCGACCCGAACAGTATTCCGAGAAGCTCTCCGTCCGTCCAAGCATACAGTCGGCGCATAAACGCGGAGCAGGCGGCGACGAAGGCGACTCCTAAAATTTCGACAGCTAAAAACCGTTTGTCCAAAATATCTCTTCTTTCAGATTACAAAATTGTAATATTTCGTTGGGGAATCAAAAGGTAAAAATAAAATTCTTGTTAAGAAATTATACATTAAGTAAATTTCTTTTGCTTCAATATAATGTGGAAAACTCTGTTGAAAGTGTTAAAACCCGTTGATCGTTAACATCAAAAAACACAGATTTTATCTTGATTTTTCGCATTACAGCAATATAATATATCAACTATATAAAATAGTATTACCAAAACATTAACATTCTTTTATACGAATCGTATAATCTGCTTGTCAAGACGATAATTTTGTTTTTTAGAGGTCTCTTAAGATTTTGAAAAATACGGCAATTGATACTATTATCAAATACGATTCTTTAACATCTGTCGCAGAATCCGTCGCAGAAAATTCTGCATAACCGCGTTGTCGCCCTCGGAAGGCGACAGCCTTCCTGTGCACTCCGCCTTGTTCTGAGAAATTTTCTGCTTACATCTTTTTTAATGAGTTTTAATTGGAAATAGTATAATAACCCCTTGAAAATAGTTTAACAACCCGGAAAGCGGCGGAGAGTGATTTCATCAGGCGTTTTACGTGCCGAAAAACAGCCTTACCGTTACGACGCTGAGCAGCATGGCGGTCACGTCGGCGGTTATCGCGGCGGCGAGCGTGTGGCGTATTTTCTTGATTCCCGCGCTGCCGAAATAAAGCGTAACGGCGTAAAAGGTCGTTTCGCTTGAACCCGCGAGAACCGACGCCACTCTGCCCGCAAAGCTGTCGGGGCCGCAGTCCTTGAAAACCGAGGTGAGCAGCGCGGTCGAGCCGCCGCCCGATACGGGACGGAGCAGCGCCATTGGCACGACCTCGCGCGGAAAGCCCAAAGCGTCGGCTGCGGGAGCGACAAACGAACCGATGACCTCCGCCGCTCCGCTCGAACGCAGCAGCCCAACGGCGAACACCAACCCCAAAAGTGTTGGGGCGATTTTCCAAAGCGTCAGGAGTCCGTCGCGTGCTCCGACCGCGAACGCTTCAAAGACAGGCACTTTTCGCGCCAGACCGAATATGATTATCAAAGCCGCGAAAGCGGGCATAATAAGATTCACAAAGCTCTCCCTTTCCCGAGTTTGTTTCCTATGATCGCTATTGTCAGCCCCGCCGCGAGCGCGCCTGCCGAGCTTATCCATACGGGAAGCAGTATCTCAAACGGAGCCGCGCTTCCGTAGCTCTGCCGCAGGCTGCCGAGGGTAGCGGGCAAAAGCTGCAACGAGGCGGTGTTCATCACGACAAAAATCACCATTTCGTCGCTTGCCTTTTCACCGCCGCCGTTCATTCCCCTAAGCTCGCGCATGGCGCGGAGTCCGGGCGGCGTGGCGGTGTTGCCCATTCCGAGCAAATTCGCGCTGATATTCATTGTTATCGACCCGAACGCCGCACTATTTTTGTTTAGCTTCGGGAACAGCATTTTCAGCGCGGGTGCGAACAGCCTTGCCATCAGCGCCGTCAGCCCGCTCCGTTCGGCTATTTTCATCAGCCCCGACCACAGTCCCATAACTCCAGCCAATGTTATCAGCAGCTCAACAGCGTCCGCCGCGCTGCCCGTGAAAGCCGCCGCCAAATCATCGGAGTTTCCCTTTATCACCGCGCAGGCGACGCTGAATACAACAATAAAACACCATATATAGTTCAACATAATAAGCTTCTTTCTCAGGTATAACAATATTTTACATAATTCACGCAGTATATTGACAAACAAACCATTAAATGGTAAAATAATAGAAATTTATGTAGAACGGAAGCGAAATCCATGATTTATACCAATTTCCGTGAAATTGACAAGGCAGGCAGGATCGTGATTTCAAAGGATATCCGCCGCCACTTTAACATTCAGGCGGGCGATGTGCTGCAAATTAACGCCGACGACGAATGTATCACCATCCGCAAGGCGGAGTCAAAATGTGTGTTCTGCAACTCGCTCGACCAGTTAGTTAATTTTGAAGACAAGCACATTTGCGCCGACTGCCTTGAAAAACTGAAAGACATCTGACGCGCCGCGCTCTGTCACATTATATTTAAAGTCAAAGGATTTTATGAAGCTTTATCTTGCAAATATCGGCGGCATAACCGGGCGGCACGCCCTGATGATTTCACCGGAACGAGCCGAAAAAGCGCGCCGCTACAGGTTTGAGGCGGACAGAAAACGCTGTGTAGCCGGCGGTCTGCTGCTGAAAAAATATTTGGGCGACACGACGATCTATACCGACGGATTCGGCAAGCCCCGCGCCGAAAGCGGCGTTTCCTTCAACCTTTCGCACAGCGGCGACTGGGTCGCTCTTGTTTTGGGAGAGGATGAGGTCGGCTGCGACGTCGAGCGTTTAAGACAGGCTGACGCGCTGCGGCTCGGGAAGATAGTATTCACCGAAAACGAGCTGCGCCTGATTTCGGACAGCCCCGACCGCTTGGGCGTGTTTTACCGCATCTGGACAAAAAAAGAAGCCCTGCTGAAATGCATGGGCAAGGGCTTTCACCGCTCCGCCAAGACCGTAGATGTGTCGGGCGGAAGCTTTTTCGAGGACGGAGATGTTTACAACATCTCAACTCAAGTATTCGCCGATTACACTATCTCGGTCTGCGCCAAAAACGCCGAAGCCGAATTTGAAACCGAGGTCGTATCGTTCGATCAAAACTATGGGGAACCTCTAAAAATTCCCAACCGCGCATAAGCGCGACATTGAATCATTTGAGATTCCCTATGGCAATACCGCACCGATTTCATTGTGCGAATTGTACGGTATTGCCATTTATATGTGCAAAATAGCTAAAACCGCAAGCCGTTTTTTGGTTTGCGGTTTTTGGATTTTTATGGTATTATAAAAGGGATAAACAACTTAAGGGAATTATTGGAGCTTCCCTTAGGGAACCATACACCGTAATTATGAGTTATTGCCTTAATTCCGTGTGACGTCAGGAGGATCATTATGCAAACTACCTTGGTTATCGGGCATAAAAACCCCGACACAGACTCTATCTGCTCTGCAATTTGCTATGCCGAATTAAAGCGCCGCGTAACGGGGGAGAGCTTCCTTGCCTGCCGCGCGGGAGAAATCAACGGCGAAACGCAGTATGTTCTCGACCGCTTTTCGGTTCATCCGCCTAAGCTCATCACCAATCTTGAGCCGAAGCTTCGCCATGTTTATTTCCGCAGAATAAAGGGGATCGACGGCGACTTTTCGCTCAAACAGGCGTGGGAGCATATGAAAAACCAAAGCATACGCTCGGTTCCCGTTCTCACTCCGAACAATAAAGTTGAGGGAATCATAACCTTGGGCGACGAGGCGCGGTTCTATATGGAGGATCAGGACGCCCGCGCGCTTTCAAAATCCGCCGCTACCTATAAAAATATCGCCGATACTCTTCAGGGCAAGGTCGTTGTCGGCGACGAAAACGGGCACTTCTCCGATGGCAAGGTCAGCGTTGCCTCGGCGAATCCCGACATGATGGGCTCGCACATCAAAGAAAACGACCTTGTTATTTTGGGCAACCGCGAAGAAGCCCAGCTTTGCGCCATTAATTTAAAGGTGAGCTGCATTGTAGTGAGTCTCGGCGCAGAGGTTTCGCAGCACGTTATCGACCGTGCGGAAGAAGCGGGCTGTACCGTGATAATCTCTCCGCTCGATTCCTACACCATAGCAAAGCTCATAAATCAGGCTGTTCCCGTGCGCCACATTATGAAAACAGAGGGGATAATATCATTCTTGGACGACGATCTCGTTTCCGACGTCAAAGAGGCGGTCGCAAAGGTCAAGATACGTTATTTCCCCGTTGTGGACAGAGAGGGAAGCTATTTGGGAATGGTGTCCCAGCGCAACCTGCTTTCCGTCGGACGGCAAAAGGTCATTCTTGTAGACCACAACGAAAAGGGACAGGCGGCTGACGGTATCCACTCGGCTGACGTTACCGAGATCATCGACCATCACCGCATAGATTCCGTTGAAACGATGAACCCGATATACTTCCGCAACCAGCCGCTCGGCTGCACCTCGACCATCATCGCGCAGATGTACCGCGAGGAGGACGTCGAAATCACGCCGCAGATCGCGGGGCTGCTATGCTCGGCTATCCTCTCGGATACCCTGATGTTCCGTTCCCCAACCTGCACACCGCTCGACGAGCGCACGGCGCGCGAGCTTGCGCGGATCGCGGGCATAGACGTAGAGGAGCACGCGACGGAAATGTTCAACGCGGGTTCATGCCTTGCGCATAAAACGCCCGAAGAGATCTTCCACATCGACTGCAAGTCGTTCAAGGCGGAGAACTACACCTTCACGGTGTCGCAGATCACCTCCGTCAGCGGTGAGGAGCTTTCGCGGGTCGGCGAAATAATGCTGCCGTTTATGCGCGACTACATAAATCAATCGACCTCGGATATGCTTTTGATGATGCTGACGAATATCATCGACGAGTCAACCGAGCTGCTCTTTGTGGGGAAGAGCGCGAAAGAAATTGTGTCAAACGCTTTCGCGGCGGAGTGCGGAGACTCAAGCGTTGTTCTGAGCGGCGTAGTAAGCCGCAAAAAGCAAATAATAGCGCCCGTTGTCTCGGCGATAGAGGCGCTGTAAAACTTACGGGAACATCTAATAATTCCCAACCGCGTATAAGCACGACTTTGAATTTTTAGAGGCTCCCTTATACAAAATATCTAAAGGCAACACCGTATTTGTGCGGTGTTGTCTCAGACTGTAGAAAAACCCGACATTCAGGCGAACTGGATTTCGGGTTTTAACGTATAAAAGAAATAAAATTGGCAAAAAACAGAAAACAGTTAGAATACTGGGTAATAGCCTCTTTCCGTTTTCTATCATAATCTTTGTGTATCGCGAATTTTTTCAGGTTCATGGCAGCAAACTTAAGCCTGACCCAATTCTTTACTGCTGTCAAGCCTCTGTATGGTGTATAACGCATAGCGTGTTTTTCTTTTCGGAGTCGATATAGTTCCGCATATTCCGGTGTGTGACGATAGTTTTCGGCAAGCTCTACATAATCACTCCGAATATGCTTTGTTACTGTTTTGGTGAATTTCTTGGACGCTGTGCACGGGTGTCCGGTCGGACAGTGTTCGCAGATTTTCGGATCGCTTTTGTATTCACGATAGCCGTCGCGGTTTGTTGTGGAATATGTTAAGGCAACACCGCACAATTCGCGGCGCACGCCTTGCTTGAATCTTGTTCCGTCAGACTGTCCAAAAAATCTCGGATAGGCGCCAGCCCTACCTAAATTTATTTGTACAATCTGACGTAAAATCTTACTTCGCAATCCGCACACTGTAATTATGCGGTATTGCCTTTAAATTTTGTATTCAGGGCAAATGACACAATCATAACGCTCATCATATACATAGGTGTACCACGGGCGGTTACCATTTTTAGTCATCGGTCTTTTGTACGCTGTGGATATGATTCTTTCGTCATCAATAACTTTCTTGCAGATATGCGGTGTCTTGTAAGCTGCATCCGCTACAACAGTTTTTACTTCGGGATATTTCTCTACCACTTCATCATATACAACATCAAACGCCACGCTGTCATGTACACTGCCCGGAGTGACTTCCACGCCTACTGCATAACCATTCATTTCGCAGGCTGTATGCGCTTCATAGGCAAACTGACGCTTGTGATCGCCTTTGACAAACTATCCGCTTTCAGGGTCAGTTGTGCTTTTGGTGACTTCTTTCATCTTGGCTTCCTGCTTGCGGCGCTTTTGCTTTTTCTTTGATGTGTTGTTTTTCTTCTGTTGATTCTTGGATTTCGGCGGATTTGTATCATTGTCAAACGGCTTTTTGCTGCGATCGGCACCTGTTCCTTAATCTTATTGTTTTTGTTGGCGTTGGCTTTGATGTGCGTTTCGTCGATGAAAATCGCTTCCGGATTCAAATAACCTTCGTTGGCTATTTCATCGAGGATCCAGTTGAAGATTTTGTAAATGGTTTCTTCATTGAAGCGATGACGGAAATTGTAGCTCAAGGTAGAGAAATGAGGCGTCGGTTCATTAATCGCACAGCCTAAAAACCAGCAGTAAGCAACGTTCAAAGAGACTTCAGCTGCAACACGTCGTAAGGAACGAATACCGAAAAGATGCTGAATGAGCACCACCTTAAACAGGATAACGGGATCGATACTCGGTCTGCCGTTATCCGCGCAGTATAAATCTTCTACGAATTCATAAATCTTGTTGAAATCTACTGATCGCTCTATTTTACGCAGCAAATGATCCTGCGGTACCAAATCTTCTATGCATATGATTTCAACTTGGCTTCTGTTTTGTACGTTCTTTTCTAATATTTTCATCACAAAGTACAAACAAGTATATTATACCATATCTATAGCAAAAGCAAAAAGCCCAGTATATGATGAGCTTTTTAGACAAACTGACGCCTCGCAAGAGGCGTGTGAGTATAATAGCCCTGTTTTCTAACTGATTCGCAAGGCTAAAACGTCATGTCTCCTGATAAACATGCGAGTCAAAACCCGATGCATGAATTCGGCATTTGGCTGTCTGTCATGCTCATACCGCAGCGATCGCTGATTGCTGCGGTGATTTTTTGTCAAGGGAAAACGGGAAAAGATTAAGCAAACATCTTGATTTTTATGCAAAAAAATGGTATCATTTCACAAACAAACATTCGCGTTATGGCGAGGGCGTGATTTTGAAATGATGCGAAAACAAGAGGACAAACTCAAAATTTTGAAGGATTATTTCGGCTATGATTCTTTTCGCGTCGGACAGGAAGAATTGGTTGACGCTCTAATCGCAGGGCATGACGTTTTGGGGATCATGCCCACAGGTGCGGGAAAGTCACTTTGCTATCAGGTGCCCGCGCTTATGAGCAGCGGAATAACGCTTGTGATTTCACCATTGATTTCGCTGATGAAGGATCAGGTCAGCGCCCTGATACAGCAGGGGGTTCGCGGTGCGTATCTCAATCAGTCGTTAACAGGCGCGCAGTATAAAAAGGCGCTGTGGAACGCTTCACAGGGACTATATAAAATCATCTACGTTGCGCCCGAGCGGCTGGAGTCACCGGCATTTATTTCATTTGCGCAAAGAGCGAATATATCCATGATTGCCGTGGACGAGGCGCATTGCGTATCGCAGTGGGGTCAGGACTTCCGCAAAAGCTATTTGAATGTCAGCCGTTTTATCGACGATCTGCCGCACCGTCCGGTTGTCGGTGCGTTTACCGCTACGGCTACAAGCGAAGTGCGCGACGATATTATCCGCCTTCTGCGGCTGCAAAACCCCGTTGTCGTCACGACCGGGTTTGACCGCCCGAATCTGTTCTTCTCTGTTATTCATCCGAAAAACAAGCCCACCGAGCTGCTGAAGCTGTTGAAAGAGCGCAAGGGCAAAACGGGGATCGTCTATTGCTCCACGCGTAAAAAGGTAGAGGAAGTCTGCGATATGCTGAACAGCAGCGGAGTTTCCGCGACGCGTTATCACGCAGGATTGCCGCCCGAGGAAAGAATAAAAAATCAGGACGATTTTGTTTACGATCGCAGGCAGGTGATGGTTGCAACCAACGCCTTCGGCATGGGCATCGACAAATCGGATGTGCGGTTTGTTATTCATTACAATATGCCGAAAAACCTCGAAAGCTACTATCAGGAGGCGGGCAGAGCAGGGCGCGACGGCGAGGACGCCGACTGCATTTTACTATACAGCAAGGCGGATGTGGCGACCTGCCGCTTTTTTATTGACAATATTGAAGAGAATCCCGACCTTCCCCCCGAGCAGAATGAAGCGTTCAAAAAGAAAGAAGAGGAACGCTTGAAATACATGACTTTCTACAGCACGACGAGCGATTGCCTGCGTAAATTTATGCTGCGGTATTTCGGCGACAGGTACAAGGGAGATTGCGGCAAATGCTCGAATTGTCTCACGGAATTTGAAACGGTTGACGCGACGGTGGAAGCGCAGAAAATCCTCTCCTGTATCATTAAAACAGGGCAGCGCTACGGCGTGAAAATGATAACAAACGTTTTGCGCGGCGTTGAATCGGTCAGAATCACTTCGGCAGGCTTGGATAAGCAGTCTACCTACGGAATAATGAAGGATACCCAAGTGTCGGAAATTAATTATTTGATAGAGCAGTTGGAGGAGCAGGAAATTATCACTGCAGTGGATTTGCAGCGCCCGTTCCTCCGAGTAACGGAAATGAGCTATCCGATTCTGAGGGGTAGCACAAAATTCATGGTGAAAAAATCAACGCGCCTGCATTCACGAGTAACGCAGGAGGTCGATGTCGATCAAGAGCTGCTTGACGCATTGAAGGTTGTGCGCCTGAAGTTTGCAAAAAGACGCGGAGTGCCTGCCTTTGTCATTTTCTCGGATGCGACGCTTAACGATATGTGCAGGAAATTGCCGATGACAGATAATGAATTTCTATCCGTCAGCGGCGTAGGCGCCAATAAGCTCGAAAAATACGGCGAAGAATTTCTGCGTGTGATTCGGGAATATATTAATGAAAAATACGAGGTTGTTGAGGCGGATAAGTCTGCGGAGCAGCCAAACGAGCAAGGCTTAAAAATATGGGACTGACGGTGCAGATCGTTCGCAAAAACCTCCGCTTGGATTTTTCCAAACGGAGGTTAAACTTTTTTAGGGGTTCCCTTTATTCTTTAGGGAACCTCTAACAATTCCTTTTACTTTTCCAATACATCCGAATATTCCTCTTTGCCTTCCATCATGCGCTTGGCGTAGGAGCATATGGGGATGATTTTGACCTTTTGCCTGCGCGCTTCTTCGATCACCTTGAGCACGAGCAGCTTGGCGATACCCCTGCCCCCGTAGGCAGGATCTACACCTGTGTGAGTGATGCTCCATGTGCTTCCTTCGACACTGAACTCGCACTCGCCGACGTGATTTCCGTCGATATAGGCGGCAGATCTGTTTAGCTCCGGTTCAAATACTACGTTGATTTGCTCTGTTCTTTCTGACATGATTTACCTCCTTATTGATTTCAGAAATTTTTTTGCTTGCGTTCTTTCCTGAGCGCCGACCTGATAAGCGCGTTGTCCCATTCAGCCTGTTCGCTCTCGGACTCTATCTTGATCCCGTACCTGATCGGTATCGGCTTTCCGTCGGCGTCGATGTGGACAAACACCAGATAGGCGTGATTGATCGAAAAATGATCGCCTGTTTCAAGATCCTCTACAAAGGTATCGACTTTCACTTCGACCGACGTGTTGCCGACATAGGTTACTCTGCTTTTCAGCACAACGACCTGATTCAGCATTGCGCCGTGCTCGAATACAAGCTGATCGACCGCGCAGGTCGTTACAAGACCGCCGCAGTGCCGCATCGCAGACAGCGCCGCTGTTTCATCGATCCATTCCATCAGCCTGCCGCCGAACAGCCTTTTCTGACCGTTGATATCTTTCGATTGCACTATTTTTGCGTTCTCCGTGGCAGAATCCGATACTCTCTTAAATTCAGCTTTTTTGTTCATCGTGTCAGCTCCTTTATCCCGATGCTCCTGCTTTTATGATCCTGAGTTTATCATAACAAAAAAATAAAGCATTGTCTATAGAAACTTAGCTTTACTTGGCTTTCAAAACGGCAAATAATTGCTTTATCCAAAAGTTAAAAATAAAAAGTTTAGGATATTCGGGAAAGGCTGCGGCGCTGTTTTGTATCCTTTTGAGAAAAGTGCAGTAAATCAGGCGCAGGGTTAATTCAGCAAGGTTTCTCCGACCGCATAATTATATACATTTAGGGGATTCTCTAATAATTCCCTGCCGCGCATAAGCAAGAAATCTTCACGGCATAATACCGCCAAAACTTTCCATTAAGCAGAAGAGCCGCGTCAAAAACAGCAAGACAGCTTGATTCGTTATATTCGCAAATAATTATAAAAATCATCAATAGATATTGTCAAAATGTTGCGTTTTAAGCATAAATGTGATATTATATAATTATCGAATGCGCTTGTTCACACAGCTTCACACGCTCTTGAATTTTGGAAGCTGTCCGCACTTTTTCCGTTGTTCTTTCGTGAGCGCCGCAAACGAAATATAAAGGAACCACTGAATGATTCATGCCTTACGGCTATGGGTCAAGCGTCACGCTTGCTCGATTTATTTGGACACCCTGACGAAAAATCCGACAGCGCGATTTGCGCACCCGAATAAATCAGTGATTCCTAAAAAATGGGAGATGACCTTAATGAAAACTAAAATGTTCAAAAGCGCTCTCTCTGTGCTGCTGATACTGATGCTGTGCGTTTCCATGTTGACTCCGACAGTATCGGCTGCGGCTGACGAACCGGATATCCCCGTTGTGTCCCTGCACGTTAGCGGAGGAAATCCGCCGAGAGCGTCAATCAGTGAGTCCGACGTCAAAAAGGTCTTTGACGATTTAGAGCTTGGCGAAGGCAGCTATTACGGTATCAAGCAAAAATTTGCCTCCGGCAATCCCACTAATCTGTCAGGCTTATCCAAAACCACAAACGTAAATGCGGGAGAGTATCTGGTCTACAGAACTGCCGTGACCTCCGGCACCATCATCAAAACCCCAAACTGGGGAGCGGGAATCTCGCAGGATATCATCATCAAACTGTATTACACTGCGGGCTTTGCGGTGAACGGCAATGATGACGGAGAGATCTATCTGAACGGCGAGGCCGTTTCCGGCAACGTTGAGCTGTATACCGATACGGAATACACCGTTACAGCCAAACAGATAGCGGGCTATTCCTGTTCGATCAGCGGAGCACCGGACGGCGAGGCGTTTACGCCTGCTTCCGACATGACCGTTTCCGCCGATTATGTTTCAAATGCACGCGCTTCGGTTTCCGTGAATGTTACGGGCGAGGGTACCGTCAGGGTTCTTTCCGGAGGCGAAGAAGTGAACGGCTTTATCAATGCCGGGTCAACCTTTGAGGTCGATGCACAAGCAAATACAGACAAGGGCTATCGGCTCGGCAGCGTCGCAGTCACCAAAAACGGCGATCCGCTTGAAGGCTCCGTATTCGGTCCCGCCGAGAACGGCGACGTATTTGAAGTGAACGTCAACTTCGTTTTTGCTCCCACAGAGGTCAATTACGAAGTAAACGCCGCTTCCCCCAGACTGAAAAGCTCGGATTTTAACGCTATGTTCAACGAATCGGGCACCCGTTCCTACGGTTACGCGAGCGTTGACGATCCCGGAAGCATCAGTTCGCTTAACCTGCTTACCGGCACGGATTTTACCGCCGGCGAGTATATTATTTACAGCACTTCTTACAGCCTGCTGAATCCCAACTGGGCAAATGCAAGGGTGCTCAAGCTGAATCTCAGAACCTATTATACCGGCAGCTTTACAGTTACCGGCAATGATAACGGCGAAGTTTATCTCAACAACGCTGCGGTCGAGGGCAATACGGCGAAGCTGTATACCGACACGGAATACACCGTTACCGCAAAAAATATCGACGGTTATCTTTACACTATGACCGGAGCCGAAGACGGCGTCGCGTTTACTCCATCGTCCGAAATCAACGTCACAGTCACCTATTACAAAGAAGCATACGCTGTCTTTACCTTAAACGTGAACGGCGAGGGTACCGCTGTTGTAAAATCCGACGGTGAAGCAGTCACCGGGCGCATCGACGAAGGCAGTACCTTTACCGTGGAAGCGACCCCGAACACCGACAAAGGCTATAAGCTCGACAGCATCGTTGTAACGAAGGACAGTGAAAAAGTCGAGGCTGTTGACGGCGTGTACGGTCCCGTAGCCGACGGCGAAAGCTATGTTGTTACCGTGAACTTTAAGTTCGAGCCCGACGAGGTGGAATACGAGCTTCACGGCGACGCCAATCTGACCTCATCGATCCTCAACAGCGTATTCGGAGATTCCTTGGTGGATATGGTGTCTAAATCTTACGGCTTTGCAAGTGTTGACACCCCCGATCAGATCACCAATGCTTCCGTAATCGGCGATCGGGTGGAAGCCGGTGCATACTATATCTACAGAACAGGCATCAGCACCAATCCCAATTGGTCAAATGCAAAGGTGTTGAAGCTTGATCTCAGAACATATTATAACGGCACCTTTACCGTCACCGGTCACGACGAAGGTGAGATCTATCTCAACAATGAAGCGGCATCGGGCTCGGTAAAGCTCTATACCGACAAGCAATATACCGTTACAACAAAGCAGATCGATGGATATAGCTGTTCCCTTTACGGCGCAGATGAAGGCGTTACTTTCACTCCTTCCGATGATATCGAAATCAGCGCTGTTTATCTGAAAGGAAAATACGCGACTGTCACCGTAAATGCCAACGAAGGCGGCTCCGTAAAAATAGTTTCCGGCGGCGACGAAGTAATTGACAAGATCCCTGAGAACAGCACCTTTGCCGTAGTTGCAAAAGCGGATTCCAATAATGCTTTCTATGTTGAGAGCATCGTCGTAACCAAGGACGGCGTGGAGATCGAGGCGATCGACGGCGAGTACGGTCCCGTTTCGGGCGACGAAAGCTATGAGGTCACAGTGACCTTTGCAAAAGCTACTCTGACATTGTATGACGGAGAAGTGAGCCTCCTCAATATCTATTATAAGAATTACGACGCTCTTGAAAAGGCTGTTATCAGTTACGCCGAGCTCGTTCCGGCAGAATTTGCCGACGCCGCTCAGACAAAGGTCGAGTATGTTGCGTACAATCTCTTGGGCTTTGAAGTGTATGAGCCGCTGAACTATAACAGCGATCTTTCTCACCCGTTCGGCACATCCGAACGCGGCGGCACCTTAAACGGCGGCAACACAGAGAAGGTCAGAGTCACCTTCACTCTTCCCGACTATAACATCGAGCTGCGCGCTTCCGCCGTGATGACAGTCAAAGATGATCGCATCGAAACGGCGATCAAAAGCTCCGCCGACTCCCTGACGATCACCTACGGCGATGATCTGAAAGCAGCGATCCTCGATATGATCACCGTCTATAACGTCGAAAACGGACAGCCTGTTGAATTCACCGCAGATGACATAACAGTTACTCCCGACTCACTGAACGCAAATCTCATGTCCGCATACAGAGCGCAGGACGTCACGGTTAACTACAAAGGCAGCGCGACCTGCAAGGCTTCCGAGACCACTTTGAGCGTTTATGTGAAACGTGCGCAAAGCTCCCTCGAAACTGCGAGCGAAACGATCACCTACGGAGAAGTTCCCGAAGCAAAGGTAGTCACCACTCCCGAGAACCTAGATTACATCAAAATTATCGCGGGCATCGACGGCGAGGCGCAGGGCTTTGTAAGCATCGACATTCCCAACAGCGTAAAGGAACGTATGCAGATCAAGCTTGGCGGGATCGTCTTACTCGACATCTATCAGTTGCTCTCTAACTATATCGGCGAGGACGGCGTTACAATAGACGCGCTTAAGAATTTTGTCACCGATATCTACGACAGGATAAATTCAAGTGAACTGATAAGACAGGCTGTCGAGAGCAGCGGTTTCAATATGGAGACAATCGACAGCATCATGGGCTTTATTGAAGGGCTGCCCGATTTTGGATCCGATATAAAGATCCGTCTGGGTCAGGTGCCGAAAAACGCCGGTGCGTACCTGTTGTTCGCCGTATCTACGGATACAAACTACACCACCTCATCCGATATTTCCTACATCATCATCAAACCCGAGAGCACAACAGAGGAGAAGACTGTTGAGCTTCGCTTCAAGAATGAAATTCAGGGTGACGGTACGATGAAGCACCTCAGCTATGAAGAGGCGCAGGACTTTGATTTCGGAGGCGCTCTCTACATTAACGGCGTGCTGACCGACACCGACAAGGTTCACACCTTATATGTAGGCACTACCTACAGCGGAGAATTGATCGCACGTTCCGAACCCGTCACAGAACCCGGTATATACGAAGAAACTATCTTTATCATGGGCGGCAATTACTTTGCCACCCCAATCATCAGATTATACACCATTGACCGCATTCCGCCCGAACCGAGAGAATTCATCCTCGGAGATGCAAACGGCGACGGAATTATTTCCGTAAAAGATGTTACGGCGATACAGAGGCACGTTTCTGAACTGGAATTCCTAACCGATTTGAAGCTGCTGGCGGCAGACATTGACGGCAACGGAACAGTCGAGATCAAAGAAGCTACATATCTACAGCAATACCTGATTGAAATGAGCTGTCCCTATGATATAGGCAGTACTAAAACCGAAAGCTAACCATAACATCGAAATTTTCGGCAAAGCCCGAAAGAAACCGATATGTATGCTATTATGAACGATAGTCTATAGCAAAAAAGAGCAGGCGTTATATCAGGCGCCTGCTCCTTGCATATGTGTGCATAATTTATGATACGCTTGCTTTTTTATAGGCAACACCGCACGATTCGCGGCGTATGCCTTTCTTGAATCTTGTTCCGTAAGACTCTTTAAATCGCTTTAATTGAAAATAGTAAAAATCATTATAATTTCAGGGACCGGCTCAAAACTCATATGGGTTTTGAGTCAGCCCCTTTTTTGCGGATTAATTCAGGTGATTATTAGAGATTCCCTGAATTTTTATTTGATGATATCACTCATAATCATGTTGTTCATCCTGTCAAACAGGGCGTAAACAAAAACAAGGTTGCCCACTCCTGTATCATTTCTGCCGTCGTTTATATTGATAGCCGACATCTTCGGCGTCAGGTTTTCTTTGACCGCAGCTTTTTGCTCATCGGAAAGCTCGGCCGTTATGTAGAACTCCATTACGATCGCGTTGCCCTTGGCATAAATGTCCTGGCTCATTTGCTCGTTGGAAATACCCGGTTTGGTTATGACGATATCGCCGTTCGACAGATACTCCTCGATTTTTGTCTGAGCCTCTAAATCGCTTACGTCAATTGCGTCATCCGTAATCAGAACATCGCCGTCCGGGTTTATCAGCGTGTGATTATCGGCAACTCCGCCGTTTGCCTTTCCGCAGGATACAAATGTAAAGCATAGGATCATCAGCGCGAGCACCAAGGCAACACCTTTTACGGTTCTTGCCATTGCACATTCCCCCTTTTTACGGGCTCAGCCTTAAGCGCCCGTATTAAACCCAATTTTCTCGGATCATTTAATTTCTTTGATATACCACTTTCCGTCAACCTTTTTAAACGTTACCTTTGCATTGCCGCTTTGATCGCCGATAATCGGGATCGAGGCGGCTATTTTTATGGTTCCCGAAGCCGTATCACCGTCGATCTTTACGTTGTCGCTAAGCTCTAACTTATAGGTTATCGTTTGTCCCGTTTGATCTATAAACTCGTTGATGTTTTTAAAAATGTTACTTTCCCCGATCTTTTGATTCCTCAGCTCGGGCACAAACTGATCCGCCATAGCCTGCTCGTCGTTGTCGTTGAGCGCCTTTTCCAAATTCGCGATCCGCTCCGAAAACTGCGCGTTTTCCGTTACGGGTCGGGAATCAGTAGCTGTCTGCGCTGCGGACGATGAAGCCGACGACGAAGCGGTATCCTTATTGCCGCTGTTCTTTCCGCCGAAAAACCATATCGCGAAAAAGACTCCCGCGGCAATGACCGCAGCCGCTGCAACCGAGATGATTATAATAACGGGCAGCTTGGATTTTTTCGGAGGCTGTGCTCCGGACATTGCTTCCGGCTGCGCTCCGGGCATTGTTTCCGGCATTGTTGCTTCCGGATGTGTTTCGGGTTGATAGGGGATTTGCTGCGTCTCATTATGAGCGCTGTAAAGACTCGTATCGCCGTCAAGCTCCGCCTGCGGCGCATCAATTCCCGCAGGGTCAAAATCAGATTCGATCGATCTGTTATGCAGCTGCTCCGTTTTAGGCTGAACCGAGTCTTGGGATCCGTTAGCTTTAAGAGGAAAACCGCAGTAGCGGCAAAACTTTTCGGTTCCCTGAACAGGCTTATTGCAATTTGGGCAATTCATATTACACCTCAAAAGAAAAAGTTATGGCAGAATGTTGCCAAAGCTCCGCAGGAATACTGACATATTTCAAGGAGATATGGCAAGATTATGCCGTGAAAATTTAGCGCTTATGCGCGGCAGGGAATTATGGGAGGTTTCCCTTTTGTCATTCATCGCAAATTCCGCTGACAAGAAGATTGCCGTTAACGTCAAAATACGAGTAAACCACCTGCGCGTTGCTAACGCCGCTTAAGCTTCTGATGCCGGACACAACATTTTGGGACGAGCGGATAAGCTTGCTCACGTTGGCGGTAAGAGTCTGCACCATTGCGCTGTCCACTGCGTATTTGTAATAGTACTCATAAACGACCGTATTTCCGCTGGCTCGGGAAATATAATTAAGATCATCGGTGCTTCCCGAAGTGCCCTCATAGTCTTCTAAATATTTTCTGAGTTTAAGCTCCGCCGATGTATCTCCGGTATCGATTCTGTTATCTGAAATAATAAATACTCCGTTGCTGCTGTACAGCGAACCGGAACTGTTAAGCTGAGAGCTGCTTTGTCCGGAAGTCAATGACGACTGATTGTAGGTGGACAATACCGAGCTTTGACTATTCACACTGCTTGAAACTGCCGAGCTGCTTCCGCCGCCGCTGCTGCCGCTTTCGCCGAATATCGAAATTGCGACAACAACTCCGCAGCCGATAAGCAGCACGGCGACTGCCGCGATAATAATTACGGGCAGTTTTGACTTTTTGACGGGCTGCTGTATCGAGCTGTCGTAATAAGCTCCCTGCCCGTAAATCCCTGTCTGCTGACCGCTCCGATCGTACTGATTGAAGGTTTGCCCCTGATTGAAGGTTTGCCCCTTATTAGCAGGCGGCATTTGAGTAACAGGCGGCATTTGATTAACAGGCGCTTGGTCAACGGGCGGAACCGCCGCTTGCTGCGTTGTAAATTCCTTGATAAGCGTTTCCATATCGCGCGTGCGGTTTACTGCCGAAACCGCGAGGCCGTGCATAAGAGCGCGCTCCTGCTGAGGATCGATCGAGATACCCAACTGCGAGGGCGGCGCCAAAGTGTCCGAAACAAGCCTGTCGAGGCTGCCGACGGGTACTCTTCCCGTTATGCAGGCGTAAATCGTCGCACACAGCGCGTAAACATCGGTGTGGGGACCCTGATTGCCGTTTTGACGGTACTGCTCCTCCGGCGCGAAGCCCTGCTTTAGGATAACCGACATTTTGCGTTCCTCGTTCGTAAAGTAACGCGCCGAGCCGAAGTCCATCAGCTTCAGCTTTCCCCTTTTTGTGTACATAATATTGTCGGGGCTGATGTCGCGGTGGATTATACCCTTGCTGTGCATATATCCGAGCGACCGCATTATCGGCAGCATAAGCTGAATAAGCGTCTGCGGGTCAAAACAGCCGTAGTGCAGCACGTAATCCTTTAGCGTTTCACCGTCAAGATACTCCATGACGATATAAGCGGTGCCGTTCTCCTGAAAATAATCGTGTACATCAACAATACCTTCCTCGTCGGAGAAAGCGGCAACATTCTTTGCCTCGTCCAAAAAACGTTCCTCGCCCTTTTTGAAAAAGCCTTCTTTGCCCTGCGTGATAAGCACGTTTTCGGACACCGAAGCGGTTCTGTTGACGACCCCGGAAGGGTAATATTCCTTTACGGCTACACGCTTTGACAGAGTGGTGTCAAGTCCGATATAAGTTATGCCGAAGCCGCCCTCTCCTATCACGCTGCCGATAAGGTAGCGCCCGTGAAGCATTGTGCCTCCGCGCAAATGATAAGGTGCAGACGTATTTTGCATGGCTCCGTTATCATAACCGCAGCTTCCGCACACGGATGAACCGCCGAGCGGTCTCATACATTTATAACAATAGTTTTGCATTATCATCATTCCTTAAAACGATCCAAAATCAAGCTTTAGGGAATTTTTATAGATTCCCTTTAGAGGTTCCCTTTATTATAGAAGGAACCTACAGCATCTTACGCAAATTGATGTTATTGAATTGCTTTTATTGGATCGCCGCCTTGTAAATTTTAAAGTACCTTTCCTCGGCAACGTCTGATACAAGCGTCACATCGTAAACAAAATCGTTATCGACTCCGTCATAGGTGAAGCCTTCCTTATAGAAAAGCACCTCGGCGTAGGTCTCGCCCTTTTGAGTAATACAGCTTCCGTGACAGCTTATTGTGCTCTTTACAAAGCCGGGATAAAGCACGCACATCATCGCCAGAGCGTCGCAGTTTGAAACGTTCTCCGAACCGTTGTTTTTATAGAACTCGCGGATCTTGCAGAATGATCCGGCGACAAATCTGCCTGTATCGTTGAGCGCCTCAAGCTCCTCAAACTGTTCGTCAGTCCACATGGAGTCTCCGCCGCACATATCAAGACCGATGATCGTAAGAGGTATTTCGGAATCGAGCATTACTTTGTAGGCGTCCGCGTCAGCGTACACATTGTATTCCGCCACGGGAGAAGCGTTGCCGGGACCGAGACCCGCCGTTCCCATTGACCAAATCATCTTTGCCTGCTTCATCGCCTCGGGATCTTTTTGGATAGCTTTGGCGATATTTGTGGCTGGACCGAGCGCAACGATTTCGATTTCGCCCGGATTTTCCTTAACGGTGTTTATGATAAAATCCACGGCGTCGCCTTCCTGAGCCTGTCCCTTCGGTTGAATGAGACCCGCGTCGCCCATACCGTCTTCGCCGAACACGCTGAAAGCGAACTTGTTTTCACCGTCGAGAGTATCGGCTGAGCCTTTGTAAACAGGCGCTTCAACTCCCGCAGTTTCCAACGCCATTATCGCGTTTTTAGTGCTCTGCTCCAAATCGACGTTGCCTACCAGTACCGTCACTCCGACTATATCAACATTGGGAGTTTTTGCCGCCAAAATCAAGGCGGAAGCGTCGTCCGCGCCAGTGTCGGTGTCGATAATCAGCTTGCGTGGCGTTGTCGGCGTATCTACCGTACTTCGGACGCTCAATTCCGTTGCCGCCGGTTCCGTGCTCTTGCTGTTGTCCGTCGCCTGAGAGGAAGACGATCTGCCGCCGCAGGAACACATCACAGCCGCCGAGGTCAGCGCAAGCCCTGCACAGCATATATATTTAAGCAATACTCTGATCTTCAAATTTATCCCTCCTGACATTTCTGATTACAATAATAACAAAAAAATTGTCGCTTGTCTATAGCGTTAACCGCAAAACTTTACGGTGAAACCAAAAAAGTACGCATTTTAAATCTAATACTATTATTGTCTCTTTTAACATTTTTTGCTTAAATTCCGCCGACATCTGTTGCAAATTGAAAATAGAGTTGATTCTTTTAGGCGTTTATGATACACTGAAACAGGATAAAAACGCCGGCTCTCAGAGTAACGGTAACATTGAAATTACCCGTCATACGGGTACATCAATCGAAACAAAAGGAGAAAAATATTTATGGAACTGATACAGAGTTTTTCCGTGGATCACACACTGATCATCCCGGGCATTTTTACAAGCCGTACAGACAATGTCGGCGGCGTGGTGACAACCTATGATATAAGACTGAAAAGACCGAACAGAGAGCCTGTTATCGACGTTGCGGCAATGCATTCGCTCGAACACATTATAGCGACTTTTCTACGCAACGATCCCGATTGGAAGGACGATATCATCTATTGGGGTCCCATGGGCTGTCTTACGGGTTTTTATCTTATTCTCAAGGGCAGCCGTTCTCCGCGCGAAATTTACGATTTGGTGCTGAGCGCGTTTAAATCGGTGAGCGAAGCCGAGACCGTTCCGGGCGCTACAGCCGTAAACTGCGGTAATTACCTCATGCACAATCTCGGAATGGCAAAATGGTACGCGGCGGAATTTGCGGACTACCTCGAATCGAATCGCGGCAATCCCGAAATATTTGAGTACCCGAAAGCAGAGCGTCTCATAACTGACGACGGACAGCAGTTCTTCGATTCGTAAAAACGGCCTGACTCACACCGCAATTAAAGGTCAATTCCGCTAATCGCTTATTGCTCAGCAAACGGTTAAGAAAAAAATCAACTAAAGAATTTATGTCAATACCGCATATACGGTGTGTGGAATGCGAAGTAAGGTTTTTCGTCAGATTGTATGAGTAAATCTCGGTAAGGCCGGCGCCTTGCCGAGATTTTTTGGACAGTCTGACGGAACAAGATTCAAGCAAGGCGTGCGCCGCGAATCGTGCGGTGTTGCCTTAACTTTTTTGATGTAGCCCTTGGTTTTATCGGGCGTGATTTCCATGCGAATAGTGTGGAAGATTTTATTTTTTCTCTTGACAAACTACAACACTCGTGATATAATCACGGTAATTTCATATTCTAAACCGTTGAAGCGGAGATAAAGGCGATCATGCCTCTACAGAGAGCCCGTGGTGCTGAGAGTCGGGTGAGAAACAAGTCGTCAAATGGACCGCAGAGGGCGCAGTCAAACGGGAGTTTCCCGGAGTATTCTGCGACGTTGGAGGCAGACGTAATTTGCCGGGGATATGTTGGTATCCCGCTAAGCGCACGGGTCATTCCGTGAATTAAGGTGGCACCGCGGATAAATCGTTTATTCGTCCTTAACAAATTCTTGCATTTTGTTAAGGGCGTTTTTTGTTTGCTGAATTGCTGTTTGGAGGTTTTAAAAATGAAGATCATTCCCACATTGGAGCAGGTCAGAGAGATCGCGGCGTCGGGCAGCTATGATGTTTGTCCGCTGAGCTGCGAGCTGCTTTCCGACTTCACCACCCCGATCGAAACGATGCGGATACTCAAAAACGTATCCACACACTGCTATATGCTGGAGTCGGCACAGGCAAATGACCGATGGGGACGCTACACCTTCCTCGGCTTTGACCCTAAAATGGAAATCACCTGTATCGACGGGATGATGAAGGCGGGCGACGTTCAGTTCAAAACCGATGATCCATCCTCATATCTGCGGCAGATCTTGTCATCCCACAAGAGTCCGCGACTCGATCATCTTCCGCCTTTTACCGGCGGCTTGGTAGGCTACTTTTCTTATGACTACCTCGGCTACAGCGAGCCGAGCGTTCGCTGTGAGGTCGAGGACAGCGAAGCGTTTAAGGACGTTGATCTAATGCTGTTTGACAAGGTCATCGCTTTTGATAATGTGCGGCAGAAGATCATCCTGATTGCCAATATGAAGCTTGACGATATCGAGGTGGGCTACAACAAGGCGTCCGCTGAACTCAGGCAGCTTGTTGACTTGCTCAAGCACGGGACAAAAAAGGAAGAGCCCGCAGGAAAGCTGATCGGCGAGGTAACGCCTCTGTTCAACAGAGAGCAATACTGTGAGATGGTCGAGAAAGCAAAGCGACACATCTTTGAGGGAGATATCTTCCAGATCGTGCTTTCAAACCGCCTGAGCGCTCCGTTTGAAGGGAGCCTGCTGAACACCTACCGCGTACTGCGCACTATCAATCCTTCGCCGTATATGTTCTATTTTTCGGGAACCGACGTCGAGGTTGCCGGAGCCTCTCCCGAAACTCTGGTGAAGCTTGAGGACGGCATTTTGCACACCTTCCCGCTTGCCGGCACACGTCCGCGCGGAAAGACAGAGCAGGAGGATATACTTCTGGAACGCGAGCTGCTCGCAGACGAAAAAGAGCTCGCCGAACACAATATGCTTGTCGATCTCGGACGAAACGACCTCGGCAAAATCAGCAAATTCGGCACGGTGGAAGTTGAAAAGCTCAGGTCGATCGAACGCTTTTCGCACGTAATGCACATCGGCTCCACGGTTCGCGGTGAGATCCGCGACGACAAGGACGCGCTCGACGCTATTGAAGCGGTGCTTCCGGCGGGCACTCTCTCCGGTGCGCCGAAGATACGTGCCTGTCAGCTCATCGGAGAGCTTGAGAATAATAAGCGCGGTATATACGGCGGCGCGATCGGCTATATTGATTTTACCGGAAACATGGACACCTGTATCGCTATCAGGATCGCATATAAAAAGAACGGCAAGGTATTTGTCAGAAGCGGTGCAGGAATCGTTGCCGACTCCGACCCCGAAAAAGAATACGAAGAATGTCTGAATAAAGCAAGAGCCTCGCTCAAAGCGCTTGAAACGGCGCAGGAGGTGGAATAAATGGTATTACTTATTGATAACTACGACAGCTTTTCATACAACCTCTACCAGTATATCGGCGAGATCGATCCAAATATCAAGGTGATCCGCAACGATGAGCTGACGGTGGAGGAGGTAAAAAAACTGAAACCCGACCGCATAATCCTCTCGCCCGGACCCGGCAGACCGGAGAACGCAGGAATAATTATTGAGCTCGTTCAAAAGCTCGGAGCGGAAATTCCTATTTTGGGCGTATGCCTCGGTCATCAGGCGATTTGCGCCGCATACGGTGCGACGGTAACATACGCAAAGCAGCTTATGCACGGCAAGCAGAGCGAGGTAACTTTTGACGCTGCCTGTCCGCTGTTCAAAGGATGTTCCGAACAAGCGCCCGTAGCGCGCTACCATTCACTCGCTGCCGACCCCGATACCATTCCAGATTGTCTGCGCGTGACAGCGGTGACTGCCGACGGAGAAATAATGGCGGTGCAGCATCGGGAACACCCTGTATTCGGCGTTCAGTTTCACCCCGAATCAATTATGACTCCGGACGGCAAAACGATACTAAAGAATTTCCTGATCGAGTGAGATAATAAAAAAGTATAGGCAATACCGCATAATTACGGTGTGCGGATTGCGAAGTAAGATTTTTCGTCAGATTGTACAAATAAATTGAGGTAAGGCTGACGCCTTGCCGAGATTGTTTGGACAGTCTGACGGAACAAGATTAAAGCAAGGCGTGCGCCGCTAATTGTGCGGTGTTGCCCTAATTATCAGTATATCATTCTGACAAAAATAAGTCAACATCAGACAGATATTTATTGATGTATTTGGTGTTATGAAAAAACCTTATGGACAAATTACGATGTGCCTGATATGATATAGTTTAGATGGCATAGTTTATAACGGCAAAACAAATTGTTCGATAAGGAGTAAAGCGATGGCAATGCACAGTAATTGGAATCCGTGGCACGGATGTATAAAATGCAGCGAGGGATGTCAAAACTGCTATGTGTACTATCTTGACAGAATGAAAGGTAAGAACGGCGCTGACATCTACAAGACCAAAACCGGATTCAGGTATCTGTTGTCTAAAGACAGAAATCGCAGGTACAAGATACAAAGCGGTGAAATGATCAGCGTCTGCATGACCTCTGATTTCTTTCTGGAGGAAGCGGATCAGTGGCGAGATGAAGCATGGGAAATGATGAAAATACGCAGCGATGTCATTTTTCTGCTGTTGACCAAAAGACCCGAAAGAGTGTTGCAATGTCTGCCCAACGGCTGGGGAGAAGGTTGGGACAATATATTTCTGAACGTGACCTGCGAAAATCAGAGCAGAGCTGATGAGAGGATCCCACTGCTGCTTGAACTGCCGTTTAAGCATAAGGGGCTGCATTGTGCGCCGCTGTTAGGGGAGATCAAAGTCGGGAAGTATCTTGACAGCGGGCAGATCGAACAGGTCGCCTGTGGGGGCGAGAATTACGGCGGCACAAGACCCTGTGATTTCGATTGGGTTAAATCACTGAGAGATGAATGTGTATCGCGGAACATCACATTTTGTTTTATGGAAACCGGAACCGTTTTCATCAAAGACGGCAGAGAATACAGGATCAACAGCAAACAGCTTCAGAATTTACAGGCGTACAAATCAGGGATGAATTATCAAGGCAAAACGATGCACTTTGAGCTAAGGGACAGCTCAGGCAATCCGCTTCCGAAAGATGAACTGTATGTGCCGCGTTATATCAAAAAATGCGAGACTTGCTCGTTTAAAATCCTTTGTAACGGATGCAGCAACTGCGGCGGATGCCAAAGCTGATTGCGTGCAGTCGGCAGTCGGAAAACAACGCGAAATAATCAAATCACGAAACGATAAATATTTTGCTGTTTTTTGCCATAATGTTATCACGCTTTGTGGCTTTTCTTTACAACGGCAGATAATTATGCAACAATAGTATTGAAATCAAAAGAACTCACTTGGGAGGAATACACTTTGAAAAAAATAATCAGCATATTTCTTGCGGCGGCTATTGCCGCATCGACGGTCGGCGGTATCTCGGTATACGCTGCCGAAAACAACACAGGCTATCTGTACGGCGACGCTAACATTGACGGAGTGATCTCCGTTAGTGATGCAACGCTTATTCAGCAGGCGGCGGTTGGTCTTGCCGCGTTAACCGAAATACAAAAGCAGCTTGCAGACGTTGACGGCGACGGCAGCGTGTCTGTTTCCGATGTCACCTGTGTCCAAAAATATCTTGCGCAGCACACAGCAGGCTGCGGCAAAACAGGAAAAGAATTCGCCGCTCAGACACAGCATAGGCTTTTGAAATCCGTAAATGAGATTTGACCGGATTATGCCGTGAAGATTCCGTGCTTATGCGCGGTAGGGAATTTTCAGAGGTTCCGTTTATTGTAATTATATAGTATTCATTGTATTAATTGCAAAAAATCAAGGAATTTAGGCTTTTTACCGAGAATAAAAATCTTTGATCTCCGCTTCTGAAAAATACTGCGAGATAAAACGATAGCACATGAAAAAATGTTAACAATCGAAAAATATGGAAACATATTGTTTTTTTAAGAAATATACTGTATAATAACAGTGAAAACCTGAAAGAGTGAGGAGAATTATTATGAAAAAAATATTAATCCCCATCATTGCCGTTATTGTTGTACTGGCTATTGCATTTCTTACGGTGTTCATTTTGGCGAAGAAAAAGGTCATATTCATCAATGAGTGGTTCGTCGATAAGAATAACAGTACGATCGGCGTTGATATCTCCTCTTATCAGGTCGGTGTCAATATGGAGAAGCTCAAAGAACAAAATATCAAATTTGTTTATATCAAAGCCACGGAAGGAAGCGCTACTCAGGACAATATGTTTGATGTGAACTGGGAGAATGCAGCTAAAGCAGACTTGCTTTCCGGCGCGTATCATTTCTTCTCTTATGACAGCCCCGGCAGCACTCAGGCGGAGAACTATATCAAGACTGTCGGAGATGATATCAAAGGGCGGCTCTTGCCTGTAGTCGATGTGGAATACTATGGCGATAAAGAGCAATTTCCTCCCGAAAAAGAAGACGTCGTCAGAGAACTGACTGTTTTTCTGAATACAGTGGAAGCCAAGTACGGCGTAAAGCCTATGATCTATACCAGAGCGGAGATTTATGACAAGTACCTCCAGGATTTTTCAGGGGACTATAAAATGTGGATGTCGAGCCTGTATACGCCGCTGAGTTGGAACTATAAAGGCGATTGGTATATATGGCAGTATCTTAACAGAGGCACTCTTGAGGGATACAGCGGCGGAGAAAAATACATTGACATGAATGTGCTCAATAAAGAAAAAGACATTAATGATCTGATCGTAAAATGACAGAGCTTGTCGGTGATTTTTCCCGGTGAGCTTTCAACACAGAGCATTGAAATATCCATCATAAATATCCATAATATAAATTTCACTTATATTATTTAAGAAGGTGTTGTTGCAAATTGCGACAGCGCCTTTTTTTGCATTTTCTTTAAAAAAATATAAAAAATTCCAAATGTTGCCAACTGGTAATGAAAATTATTTTTTGATTTGTTATAATATATATGATTTGTTATAATATACATATATAATCATAAAACGGAAGGATTTTTATGGAATTATCGTTTGTTGAATTTCTTAAATATGACTTTCCCTCTATATTGTTGGTATGCGGATTGGTCGTGCTGATGTTATCCAACAGAAAAAACAAGCTTCCGGCTGTTTTTACGCTGTGGATCATGACGGCGATCATGGTATTGTCGCTGTTTGTTGAATTTGTCTGCAAATGGTCGGAGAACGACCCATCTCTTGCGGAGATACGATATTGGACTACGATCATCAAATACCTTATTCCGCCGACAGTTCTTATGATGCAGATCATGGTGTTGGTAGAGAACAAGGTGCTGCGCTGGCTTCTCGTGATTCCGAATCTAATCAGCGCGTTTGCCGTGACATTCGGGCCCTATGTGACCGGGCTGAATGTGTTATCGTTCAGCAAGGAGTATTATTTTGTGGAGGGTCCCTTGAGGGCATTCCCGTTTTGTGTGGCTCTGTTCTATCTTTTTGTGTTGGTCATCGCCTCCCTGCGGTTTTTCTACGACGTGACCGCCGGATACAACTCAATCATCATGTATCTGGCGGTGTCGACGGTCATTTCCTGCATACTGGAATATTTCGGTATAGTCAACGATATCATCAAGTACGTTCAGATAATCGACATATACCTGTATTATTTCTTCCTGAACTTTGTCTATCAGTCGAGGATCCGCGAGGAAAGCCTGAAAAAAGAGCTTGCCCTGACACAAAAGGAGCTGGAGCTTTCCAATACGAGCATCAGGTTACTTCAAAATCAGATCTCACCGCATTTTATCTATAACGCTTTGTTTATCATAAAAGCGCTTATCTGGACAGATACAAAACGAGCTTCCGACGCCGTTGACGATTTTTCACTGTATATCAGGCGGAATATCGAAGCGATGCGTTCAAGCGAGCTGATTCATTTCAGAGAGGAATTGGAGCATATCAGGGCGTTTTTGAATATCGAGAACGTAGACGATGAAACCGGCTTGAAGGTCGAGTATGATACAGAGGAGCTTGAGTTCCTTTTGCCTCCCCTGACGGTGGAGCCTTTGGTTGAGAACGCGCTGATACACGGGATCGGCACATTGGAAAGCGGCGGTGTTATCACGATTTCTTCCCGAAAAGTCGAAAACGGTTATTCTGTAAGTGTTGAGGATAACGGCGTAGGCTTCGACACGGAAAACACCAAGGAAGGGATCGGACTGGAAAACATAAAAACGCGTCTTGCCCATCAATGCGGCGGCAGCTTGAAAATCACAAGTCGCAAGGGCTATACAAAGGCAACTGTATTTATTCCAGAACAAAAGCCGGCAGAGAATAAAGAGAACCTCTGATAATTCCCAAACGCGCATAAGCACGAAATCTTCACGGCACATAAATTTTAGAGATTCCCTAAAGAAAGCGAGGAAAGCACCAAATGAATATTCTGATTATAGATAATCATAAGCTGATTATCGCTGAAATCAAGCGGCAGGTTTTATCTGTTTTGCCCGACGCTCAATGTGTTTGTTTTACAAAACAGAGAGAGGCTATAGAGTATGTCAGGAAGAATCCGATTGACGTTGCCTTGCTTGATGTGGATATGCCCGGGATGAACGGTATCGAGGTTGCGGGTCTGATGTCTCAGTTCAAGTCGAGACTGAACATCATTTTTGTAACAGGCTATCCCGAGTACGCGTTGCAGGCGTTTTCCGTACCCGTCAGTGATTTTATCGTCAAGCCTGTTTCGGAAGAAGCGCTGAGATCATCGTTCCGAAAGCTCAGGTTCCCTTTGGAGGAAAACATCGACAGCTTTCAGTTTGATGACGCAAAGGACGCGAAGATAATCGGCGAACGACTGAAAACGATCAGGAAGGAACGCGGTATGACGGCAAGGCAGCTTGCAGATGAGATCGGGGTGTCATATACAACGATATACCGTTGGGAAAACGGCGAGCGTATCCCCGACGGCTTCAATATGGGCAAGCTTATGAATGTGTTCGGTGTGAGAATGAAAGACATTATTTCCGATGTAGATATTCGTTCGGAAAACATTTCGGGAGGTGAACAGGCGTGAACTATGAGACAGGCGTAGAATTTGATGTCGATATTTTATGCAACATTTTACTTTGTCTTGCCGCCTTGTTCGGTTTTGCATATTCGCTTATCAAGTTCTTCAGACCAAAAAAATCGCTGTATAAAAAAATGATCGGGTGTGCGCTGGGGTGTATGTTTATTGAACGCTTATACGGGATAGTTCAGTTTTTGATCGTTGGAAGTATCCCGTTTGAATTCCAAATCGGCACCTTCGGAACCATAGGCTGCTATCTGTTCATTTTTTCGGCAAACTACGGCGCTATGGATTCACTGATCGACGACGGGTCGCCCGAACTGAAAAAGTACAGAAGGATCGCCCTTATCGCCCCTCTCATTACCTTGGCGGCGGCGATTGCGATATTGTCTATGACCATGTTTTGGGGACGGAAGATCACCTGCGCGATCGAAGAATTATTTGTTGGTGCGTCAGCTTATTTCAGCTTAAAGCATTTGATCATACCGAAAAAGTATTCTGATTTTTTGGCTTCAATGAGACCGTTCCATATCCTGTCGCTTGTTATGGCTGCCGGCACTACGATCGAAAACATTTTCTGGTGTGATATGGTCGAAAGTCAGGCGTTGTGGTTTATTCCTTACACCATGCTGTTTGTATCCATGCTTTTGCTTTCACCCGTATTGGAAAGGGGGACAAAACAATGGAGAATATAAGTTATATCGTTTTTATCTGTTTTGCTCTCCCGTTTGTGCTCGGCATTCCGATCGTTAAAAAAGAGACGCGTCAGGTTTTGCTGTTTACGTTTATCGGAATGTGCTGCTGTTTGTTTATCTCAGAGGTCAACAGCGTCATCTATAACGCTTTTTGTGAATTTTTCTACGATGATATATATTATGTGACGACCAATTTCACGCCGTTGACCGAGGAGCTTATCAAGGCGTTGCCGATTTTGATATACGCGATTTTCGTTTCGTCCGAACGGGAAACGCTGTTGACGAACGCTTTCATGGTGGGCTTGGGCTTCGCGCTGATGGAAAATTCAACGATACTCGTTGAGACCGTTGTAAAGCAAGGCTCGGTCGATATCCTTTGGGCGCTTATCCGCACACTCGGCGCAGGACTTCTGCACAGCCTGTGTACGACCTCGGTAGGCGTGGGGATATCGTTTATACGGGATCAAAGGAAGATGTTCATCTGCGGCTCCTTTGCACTGTTATCTCAGGCGATCGTCTACCACTCGGTTTACAACAGCCTTATCCAGTCGGAATACAAGTATCTGGGAGCCGCAATGCCGATGGTGACCTATTTGATCGTGGTTGCCATTCTGGTTATCAGATATAAAAAGAAATTAAAAATAAAGGCAACACCGCACAATTAGCGGCGCACGCCTTGCTTGAATCTTGTTCCGTCAGACTGTCCAAAAAATCTCGGCAAGGCGTCAGCC
>JBGUPW010000085.1:0-9981 GCA_045130495.1 Ruminococcus sp.
TGAATATCCTGCGATAACGAGAAAAGACGGCAAATTTTCCTTGTATCACGATAAGCACAGCTTTGTTCTCGGCGGCATATCCGGGTACAAGTATAAGGAATACGAGCTCACCCTCAAGCCCGGCGACAAGCTGTTTCTATATACCGACGGCTTACCGGAGGCGACCGACAGCAGCTATGAGCAGTTCGGTACAGAGCGTATGACAAACGCGCTGAACGAACAGCCTGACGCTTCTCCGAGGCAAATCACGGAAAATGTCAGCCGCGCAGTTGATCGGTTTGTCAAGGATGCGGAACAATTTGATGATCTGGCAATGCTCTGTATCGAATATAAGGGAAAATAGCCATATACAGCCTAATACTAAAAACTTCAAATCTGAAAATCAAGCAAGAAAAGGAAAAACTACTGCTTCTCAAAACAAAACCAAACAGCGCAAAAGCCCGAAATGTATCCGGGTTTTTGCGCTGTTTTTTGTGGTATCGGTGTCCAAGATAGAAAATTAACAAAAATCAAACATCTCTAATTTCTCAATGAGAAAAATGATTTTTTACTCAATAGTGTTCATTCGGTTTATATCCACCATTCCGGCGTTATATCGCCAAGCTTGACGATCCTTCCCTCTTGAAAATCGACCATGATCTCGATATCCTTGTATGCTTCGGGCATAAGCTGCACCATCAGCTCGCGACAGGCTCCGCACGGCGCGCCGTTAGAACCATCCTCACAAACACAGATCACCTTGTCGATTTCCTGTTCGCCGTTGGTGATCATGTTGAAAATAGCGTTTCTCTCCGCACAGATACCGAGCGTTGAGCAGGTGTCGATGCAAACGCCGGTGTAGATTTTTCCCGACTTTGACAAAATCGCCGCCGCGACCTCGCCGCAGGTGACATATTTTGATATTGTCCGTGCATTGTGGACAGCTTTTGCCGCTTCATACATTTTTATCCATATTTTATCCATATCAGTTCTCCCCTTACAATATATTTTATAAACACAAATATTTCATTAGGGAATTGTTAGAGGTTCCCCTTAGTTCAGCTCAAACCATTTTGTTGACAAATCCGCTGTCCCTTGCCGTAAGCTCTACCCAAGCAGGGCGGAAACCGCTCTTTATCGCGTTGCGGACGGATTTTATATTCGACCACGCGGCACAGTAAAACGGCACTTTGCCCAACGCCAGGATTTCAAGTGCAAGCCTGCTTGTGACAGCGGAAGCGACGCCCTTTCTTCTGTATTCAGGCAGAACATCAACGCCGATCTGGTACATCATTTCACAGTCGTCGGAACAGCCTGCAAGCCCAATCAACTCGCCCTCGTCATATGCGCCGACGGCTAACACGTCACGTTCTCTGTCATTGAAAGTCAGACAGTTGCTCCATTGTTCCAGATATAATTCCGCAAAATCCGCTTTTTGCAAAACGCGAAGCTCATAACCGCAGTCATGCTCTTTGATTTTGGTGACGTCGGGCAAAAAATACTCCGCCATAAAGCAAACCTTCAAATCAAACGGTGCGAGCAAATCGTTCAGCTTATTTATCTGAGGCGTTTCAAAGCAGCGGTACGCGTCATATTTGTTGATGTATTCCGTCACCGCAGCTTTTGTCCGTTCGCTAACCTGTGCGACGATGTTGTTGCCGTAAGATACGAGGTCACATTCCAATGGCAAAGGAACGTATTTTCTCGCTTTCGGATGTGCCTTTGATATCGTCACAACATCCCGTTCCGACAGAAAATCTTCCGCCTCACAGTTGCAGTCATATGCCGACTGCTGCAAGGCGATGCTCATCATCTCTTTATCGGTCATTTTCTTTCCTCATAATCTCATAAATCATAAACTTTCCTTTGCCGATATCATATTTGATATGCTTAACCGTTTTGTAGCCTCTGTTTTCATAGAAAATACAGGCAGGCAAAGACGCGTCAAGCTCGCAGTAATCATAATCGGCAAAGATTTCCTTTTCAAGCTTGTCCATAATCATACCGCCGAAGCCCTGTCCCTGAAACTCCGGCAGAACATAAACTCTTGTAATATGATTTTCGGTGCGGCTGCCTGTGCCGATGATTTCACCGTCCCGAACCAAAACATCTATCCTGTTTTGCTCAATATCCTTGATAATATTGTCTATGCTGTGAAGCCTGCCGAAGAAATCAACTACAGCCTGTATATAATAATCGGGATATATTTCAGCTTTTGTGTGCTGAACGATATAGCAGACTCTTTGCGCTTCATCACAGGTCGCTTTTCTGTATTGCAGTTTCATTTTCCTCTCCCCCGTTACGCTTTTAAGCCTCACAAAATTTACGGAAGCAACCATTCCTTTGCTTTTTCGTAATCAGCAATATAGTCGATTAAAATACCTTTCAATTTTTCGCTGACCCGCTCACGCCAATGTGCTTTTACACCGACAAACACATTTTTCCGAATGATTTATCGCTATCTCCAAAAGCGTTAACAATGGCTTACACGATTTGATCGGAAATATTTATGCCGCCGAAACATAGAATCATCTAACTACTTCCACATATAAAAATCAGAGTGCGTGTCCGCCCGAAACCTTGATGACCTGTCCCGTCAACATTCTTGCCTGTTCGCTTGCCAAAAACAGAATCGTTTCCGCGATATCTTCCGGTTGGATAAGCTTGGCCATCGGAATCAGCGGAAGGACGGCTTTTTCCAGATCAGCGTCAATCCAACCCGTCTGCGTCGGACCGGGAGCGACACAATTTACAGTGATCCCGTACCTTGCGACTTCAAGCGCAATACTCCGTGTGAGCGCCTCCAAGGTCGCCTTGCTCGCCCCGTAGGTGATTTGACCCTCAAAAACCTGCGCCGCGTCTGTAGAAAGATTGATGATCCTGCCGTAGTCGCTGCGGTGATTGATAAATTCTCTCATCATCAAAATGCTGCCGCGCACATTGACCGCAAATGTGTCGTCAATCACCTTTTTAGTGACTTTTTCGATGGTGTCAAAGCCGTTCTCATCATCTGTCGCTGCATTATTCACTAAAACATCAATTCTGCCGAACCGTTCCAAAATCGACGAATAGATCAGCTTCACATCATTTTCATCTGAAATATCTTTTTCCAGAATAAGATAATCGGCGTTCATCTCTTTGAGCTTGCTTTCAACGATATTTGCGTCACCTGCATTTGCCGCATAGTATTTGTCAACACCGTTTTTGTCGGTATTATTCTCATTAAATTTCCTGAGCACCTTCTTATAGACCAAAACCACCTTTGCCCCCTCACGTGCAAAAGCAAGCGCGGTCGCAGCTCCGATCCCCTGAGGATTGTTCGCTCCCGTAATCAAAGCAACCCTGTTTCTTAATCCGTAATCAACCACGTGTTTTCCCTCCCATCATTTTTATCATAATAATACCAGAAACGACGTCTAAATGCAACACTCTGCCGACCACTTGACAGGTCGGTAATATATAGGAAACCTCTAAAAACTAACCGAATCATTTGTTCGGAAAACTTTTTAAAACTTTTTTAAAAAGTTTCAAAAATACCCTGATTTTTGCAAAGAAGTTGCAAAGGTTGTGTTGTTATAATAAAGCCACAACAAAAACAAAACAGAAAGGAACAAAAACCATGAAAAGCTTATCAAACAAAACCAATAAAACAACCGAAATCACAACAACCAATACAACTAACACAACCAATTCAAAAGGAGTGAACACCATGAAAAAGACAAGAAATTTCAAGACAAGGATCCTCGCAGGCCTCCTCTCGGCAATCACCGTTTTTTCCGTAGGCACTATGGCTATCGGTTCCGCTTCCGCATTCGCTATTCCGGGAATCGCCGAAACCGTACTCAGCACCACCTTCGGCTACGCTAAGGACGAGGTGATGAAGATAGCCGGTCCCGAACTCTCCAAGATGGGACTTCCTCCTATCCTGAACATGGTTCTCGGACTTGAGGATGACGGTCCCTCCAATCAGGACATTCTCGACAAGATCGACAAGAGCACCGCAGAGATCAAGGCAGAGATCGACAAGGTCATGGACGAGGTCAAGGAGCTCTCCACCCAGACAGCTAACTACCACACCTTGCAGATGAATCAGTTGAAAGCTATCAACAGCAACATCGACACCAAGGATTTCAGAGTTCAGGCGGACACCGTAGCGGCAGATTTCGCACACGCATTGAAAAGAATCGACGAGAACAAGGCGAACATCACCTGTGACGGCAACGACAAGATCAACAACACCACCTACAAGGCGTACAAGGAAATCCTTGCAGACCCGAAGTGCAACGTCAGCGCCATGCAGGCGAATTTCGACGAAATGCTCCGCTTCCTCAAAGGTCAGCGCACCTCCAACAACAATGAAAACGGCTACCGCCAGCTCACCAACTACCTGATGGACAAAGTAGTTGCAGCCGACCTCGGCGAACACAGCTACACCAATACCCCCGACTACTACGGCGCAGTCGACGCCATCAACGCTGAGATCCGCGTGATGGAGGAGCAGGTCCTGATGGATTACGCCATCATCAACGCGCTCAACGCCATGCAGTTCAGAGTGAAAGAGTACGAAATCGACAACGGCATCATCACCGTCAACGAGGACGAATCCCCCTATGCTAAGTTTGAGAACACCGCAGCCAACCTTCACAGCAGCTTGGTCGATATCGAGAACATATTCAAGACCGTACTGAAAGAAAACGCATCCATCCCGAGCAAGTATGTTGTCGCCGACCTGTATGTCTTAGACGGCAACAAGGTCATCAAGAAGGGCTGCACCTCCTTCATTGACGCTTGGTCACAGGGCATCGACAGCGGCAAGAACTTCAACATCGTCGTTCTCAAGATGGGTCAGTATCTGAAAGCCGACAAGAAGAAGGGCTTCAAGTTCGACCCCAACGTCAAGGGCTTGAATGACAAGGGCGGCTTTGAGATCCCCGCAGGCAGAACCATTTACATCGACATGGGCACCAGACAGCATAACGGCTTCGACTGCTCCGAAAAGAAGGATATGGATCTGTTCACCGTCCGTGACGGCGCAAGCCTCGAAATCGTACGCGCAACGCTTCGCGGCGACAACCGCAAGATCGTGATCCCGGACAACGCGAACAACACCTCTGTAACGACAAAATATGTGGACTTCAACGGAGTCTCCAACTACGGCTCAGGCGCAAATCCCTGCATCGAAATCTCCAAGAAAGCTAATAACACAAGCATCGATATGCTCTGGACCAACTTCACCGGCGAGTACGCCAGCGAAATCCGGAACAACGGCAAAAACACCAAGTTATCCGAGTGGTACGTCAAGCGCACATGGGAACCCGAGGTTCGCGGCGACGAATACTGGGGAACCTGATTTGAAATTGAATAAATTTTAATAACGGAAAACATAATTGAAAACGGGGCCGGCTCAAAAGCAAGAAGAGCCGGCCCCGATGGCGACATCGCGGTTATGCGGAATTCTATGATACAGATGTTAAAGTGGTTTATTTGATAATTGTATTATTTTGTAGACACATGGCTTTTATTTTGATATAATGATTTTGTCGAAAGATACTGGTGGACATCTGCCTTGCAGTCAGGTCAAATCTATTGTCGGAGGAAATGCCATGTTTTCTTATGTGTGGCCGATAGCGCTGGTAGTGCTGTCGAATGTTGTTTATCAAATTTGTGCGAAGTCCGTTCCGGGCGGGCTGAACCCGTTTGCCGCGTTGACGGTAACTTATTTAGTGGGTGCATTGGTGAGCGCGATTCTTTACTTTTTACTCAGCAAGCAGCCGAATCCGATCAAGGAGCTTTCCAACCTAAACTGGACGCCGTTTGTTCTCGGCTTGGTGATAGTCGGCTTGGAGGTAGGCTTTATCTACGCCTATAAAGCAGGCTGGACAGTCAGCACAGCTTCTATCGTAGAAGGTGCGGCGCTCGCAATCATCCTGATATTCGTCGGCTTTTTGCTTTATAAAGAAGAGCTTACATGGAACAAGCTCGTTGGAGTGGGGATTTGCCTTATCGGATTGTTTTTTATCAATTATCACTTTTAATACTATCTTTTATTTTACTATCTTCATAATAAACCGTTTTTTGATTTCTGTGCACGGTGTATTTTACTCTGCTCTATGAATCAATAAGTGATTCCCTTAAAAACAATCTCCCGAATCACTAATGTTGATACAAATTATCAAGCGTGGGACAAATCCTATGACAGCGAAACGATGAAAGCAAAGTTGACCGAAGCGGAAGATTGATACTATGACGACAAAGGAGCATTAATAATGGCATTTGACTACAAAAAGGAATACAAAGAATTTTATATGCCGCCGAAAAAGCCGACAATCGTAAATGTGCCGCCTATGAATTTTATCGCGGTGAGCGGTCAGGGCGACCCTAACGATGAGGACAGCGATTACAAGAAGTCGATAGGTTTGCTTTGCGCAGTCGCGTATACAATTAAGATGAGCAAAATGGGCAGCCGCCAAATCGAGGGCTATTTTGATTATGTCGTTCCGCCGCTTGAGGGCTTTTGGTGGCAGGACGGCGTTGACGGAATCGACTATTCCCGCAAGAAAGACTACAAATGGATATCGCTCATCCGCCTACCCGACTTTGTTACAATGGCTGATTTTGATTGGGCGATCGCGGAAGCGACAATAAAGAAGAAAACAGATTTTTCTCGCGTTGAATTTTTTACCTATGACGAGGGCTTATGCGTGCAGTGTATGCACATCGGAGCTTACGACGACGAGCCGAAAACGGTACGGCTCATGCAAGAATACACAGAGAGTCAGGGGTATGTTACCGACATCACAGACAAGCGGTTTCACCACGAAATATATCTCAGCGACGCAAGAAGGGTCGCGCCCGAAAGACTGAAAACCGTGATAAGACATCCAATAAAGAAAGCGTGACAGCAGTGATAAGCTTAAGACCATATCAAATTTCCGACGCCGACACAATAATATCATGGATCGGCGACGAGGTATCTTTCCGCAAATGGTGCGCCGACAGGTACGATAAATACCCGATCACGGCGGAGGACATGAACAATAATTACAAAGCGTGTTCGGAGCAGGGAGGATTTTTCCCGTTTACGGCATATGAGGAATCAGGCGTTGTCGGACATCTGATAATGCGCTTCACCGATGAAAACCGATCAGTTCTCCGCTTTGGCTTTGTAATTGTCGATAACAAAAAGCGCGGCTCGGGCTACGGCAAACAAATGCTCGAATCTGCGATCCAATACGCTCACGAAAACTTTAACGCCGAAAAAATCACACTCGGGGTATTTGAAAACAACGAAGCGGCTTACCGCTGTTATAAGTCGGTCGGATTTCGTGAAATCAAGCTTGAAAACCCCATAATCTACCATATATTCGGCGAGGAATGGAAGAGCATAGAAATGGGGCGTTAACCGCAAACAAAGCTCGGAATAAAAACAAACGTCCCCTCTCCTTTTCTTTTCTGAAATCGGGAGGGATTTTTCGTTGACAAAAAACCGTTTTTTTAGTATAATTATGTAAACGGTAAAACAACTTGATTTCATATACTCGCTGACGACAGCGAGATCGGCAAACACAGAGTATTCAATTAAAGTTTCCTTTGTGAAGGAATACTCTTATGAAAACAAGGATTATATCTGTTAAATCAATATAATTAAAAACGCGCCTGTGGTGGAATTGGCAGACACGCCAGATTTAGGTTCTGGTCCGCGAGGGTGCAGGTTCAAGTCCTGTCAGGCGCACCAACCTCAACAAGCCCGATTGAACTCGGGCTTGTTGAGTATTACATAGTGTTTGGGTGATATAGGCATGGATGAGTTTAATGCATTAGTTGAACTTGTAAAAGGTGCAACGCCAGTTATTCAATCTGGAATATCTGCACTGGTGGGTGGATTTATTACCGCAATGTTTTTACGAGGTAATACTCGACGAGAAGAGTTCGAAAAAATAAAACTAGGAAAGATTAAAGAAGCCATAGATGATTTAGTAGATAGTAGAGAATTAACTTTAACTGAATTAGTAAAATGTAAAAACTTGATTGAAATTGCAGAAAAGGCTGATACACTTATGCAAGATAATAAAGAGTCATTTAATAATCAAGATGAGTATTACGATTTCGATTGGTTTTTACGTTTTTTTGAAGCGGCTGGAAATGTCAGCAATGAAGACATGCAATCATTATGGGCGAGAATCCTCGCAGGAGAAGTTCAGAAAAAAGGATCTTTCTCATTTAGAGCTATAGAAACATTAAAAAATCTTAGCAAGTATGAAGCGGAGGTTTTAGAATACTGTTCAAGAATTCGAATTACATCTCCATACAACGAAGTGTTTTTGCTGAGTTCAGAAGAGTCGTTTTCAATTAGTGATGATGAAGAGAGAAAAGAAGAATACTCTGTTACAAACGAAAGCGATTGGATAGAGATCTTGTCATACTCCTATTATATTAATCATGATAAAATTACAACCTTAGAACAATGTGGGATATTATCATCGGTTTTAGTAACGAGTATTTTTGAAATCAGTAAAAATCCAATATATATTTTTAACGATTTTGCTGTTATTGAAATTTCGCTAAAGGATAATTGTAAATATGAAAGTATTGAATTTGAACTAAAAGGGTTTCGATTCAATAATACTGCACTTGAACTATTTCAAATTATTAATGAAGAATGTTCTTTGAAATTTGTATTAGATATTGGCAGATTAATTGAACATTATAATTCAAGTTTTAATGTTAAAGTCTTTAAAGTAACAGATATATGTGAAGATGGTGTAATTTCTTTTGACGATGAATTTGATTATTTGCATTCTGAAAAGTATTGTGGTGCTACAGAACTTCCGAATCTAAAAAAGCTGGACGCTATGCTTAATGACGAGACAGCATGTCAATGGTGAATTTTGCAGGCATACTAACGTGGTATGCCTGCTGTTATATTTAAGCTATAAACATCCTATCAGTTAAATTTCCATCCTCATCATAGCAATCCTTATGCCGTTCAAACTTGGCGTTGAGGTTGATTTTGATGTGGAGTTTTTTGTTTTTCTCCGAGATAACAATGCTGTCCACCAGCAACCGTAGGTTGGCGTCGCTGATGGCTCCTTCCTGAATGATTTGCTCGATTAAGTCGACGCTCTCTTTCATCTCCGCTTTGCGCTTTTTGATAGTCGCGCTGTAGTCGGTGATGGCGGCGATTTCTTTTTTGAGCCGTTCAATATCGTCCTCACAGAGCTTCAGCATTCGCGTATAGATTTCCGTGTGCTCCTTGTCGCGGATACGCTCGAGCAGGATTTCTTCTTGGTCGATCATGCGTTGACGGAGCGTTCTGTTCAGCTCCGCAAGCTTGTTGCTGACGTTGCTTTTTTGCTTTATCCACCGCTTAACATCGGATTCTATGGATTGATAATTCGCTATCGCTCTTTCCTTTATGCTGAGCAACTCGCTGTAAATCAGTTCGTCAAGCATGGATTCATCAATTCTATGAGCCGTGCAATACTCTTTTCCGTAGCGGTGATAGCCGTTGCAGTTGTACTCATATCTGTCGGGAAGCCCAACCCAACGACGAATTTTACACACAAAGGTGCAGCCGCATTCCTCGCACCTCAGTAATCCGGTATATCTGTGGCAAGGCTTACCTGAGCTTGCCCGGACGTCCTTCTTCTTTTTCTGCCCGAAAATAGATTGTACCTGCTCCCATTTCTCCTTGGAAATGATAGCAGGTACAAAGTTTTCATGCACGAAGTTTTCCTCAACCGGAAGCACCTCGCGGATTTGATAGATTTTGTTGGTATGTGTTTTGTGGCAGACCAGCGTGCCTTTGTAGAATTCATTTGTCAGAATCCGTTTGACAGTCGTACTCGTCCACAGAAAGCGGTTCGTAATTTTCGGCGCGTTGCTCATGGTTTTCTTTTTCATCTTCTTGTTTTGATAATATCTACTGAACAAACCCAAATTTCAAACTACGGGCAAAGAGCAACAATATCTCCGCCCTCAGCTTCTCAATCCTTCTCAGGT
>JBGUPW010000086.1:0-14868 GCA_045130495.1 Ruminococcus sp.
CAGCTCTTTGCTCTGTTCTCAATGCTCCACGAATAGCCGCAGTAGAGCCTGTCCTTTTCAGCCGCATTTATTATTCGGCTGCACACCTTTGACTTTGTTTTCTCGGTCACGGTGTCGTTCATGTTGAGCTGCTCTGTCATCACCCAGTCGGCAGCCTTTCCGAAGGAAGCAAACTCCAGTCTCGCCGTGCCTCGCTCCGCTCTGATAAGCTTTTTTATCGAGGGCAGGTCGGCTCCCGTCTGATATTCGGGGAAAGGGCATTCGGGAACGGGCTCGCTTTGGGATTTATCGTAAACCTCCTTTAAAAGCAGGGCGTCGTCGAGCGAGTTGTGAGTCTGCACGACCTCTTCTCCCCTGTAATACGCCGCAACCTTTTTAAGAGCTATGCTGTGCTTGAGCGAGAACCGCTTTTTGATCTCCTTTGAATAATCCGAAAGCCCCGCCTGTATCACGCTCAGACCGAGCTGTGCGCGGAAGTCGGTTATGCGGCTTAGAGTGCGGTTCAGAAAATACGAATCGCTGTCGCCGTAGCAGTAGAACTTGGCGACCTCGCCGTGGTCGAGCCAGTCGAGGAACGAATTGAACACCTCGTCGGCTCGGGGAGCGGCGTCAAGCTCGTCGGCGGTTATTCCCGTGAGCGAGGAGATAAAGCTTGTCATGTCGCTCATTTTGGACGGCTTGACGAGCGAATAAAACCTCCTGCCGTTTTCGTCGGTGCAGCCCATTGAAATTATCTCGCCCGAAAACTGGGTCGCCTCAAAATCTATAAAATAAATCATTTTGTATTATGCCATTTCTCCGTAAACCTTTTTAAAGGTTTCAACCACATATTCCGCCTCGGAGTCGCTTATTACGGAATTCATGGGCAGTGTAAGCTGGTTCTCGTGCATATGATACGCCTCGGGGAAATCGGCAATATCAAAGCCCTTGTTTTTGTACGCCGAAAGCAGAGGAAGGGGCTTGAAGTGAACGTTGCACATAACGCCGTTCTCAGCCATTTTGTTGTAGAATTGATTTCTGAACTCCGAATCCTTGCCGTTGAAGCGGACGAAATACAGATGACCGCTGCTTCTGTGGTTTTCGTCGGCGTGATTGAGCACCTGAATGTCGAGGTTTTTGAACTCCTCGTTATAGTATTCTATGAGAGCGTGCCGCCTGTTGAGAATGGCGTCGTAGCGGTTGAGCTGAGCCAATCCGATAGCCGCCAAAACGTCGGGCATATTGCACTTGTACTGGGTATCTACAACGTCGTACTCCCACGAAGCGCCCGAATTTTTGGTGAACGCGTCCTTTGTCTGTCCGTGGAGCGACCAAAGCATATACTGCTTGTACATCTTTTCCTCGTCAATGCGAGAGCGCAGGCGGTGAACCGTCGCGCCTCCCTCGGCTGTGGTGAGGTTCTTAACGGCATGGAAGCTGAAATTTGTAAAGTCGGCGATCTCGCCGCACATCTGACCGTGCCACTTAGCGCCGAAGGCGTGAGCGGCGTCGGACATTATCACGACTCTGCCGAGCAGCTCCTGAATTTTGCCGTTGGGCGTAAACAGCTCGCGCTTGTTCCTGACAGCCTCGTATATCCTGTCGTAGTCGCAGACGACGCCTGCAAGGTCAACGGGGATTATAACCTTTGTCCTCTCGTTTATGGCGGCTTCCATTTTGTCGTAGTCCATTTCGTATGAACCGGGCTTGCAGTCGATCATAACGGGAGTGGCGCCGACATGATAAACGATCGAGGCTGTGGCGGTGTATGTATACGCAGGCAAAATAACCTCGTCCCCCGGACCCACTCGGAGGATCCTGAGCGTCATTTCGGCGCAGGCGGTCTGAGATGACAGACAAACAGCCTGACCGGTGTTGCAATAATCGCCTATCTTTTTTTCGAGCAGCTTGGTTTTAGGACCGGTGGTGATCCAGCCGGACTCCAGAACCTCGGTTACAAGCTTGATTTCGTCCCTGCCGATATCGGGCGGAGAAAAAGGTATTTTCATCATCTGCTGTTCTCCTCTGCAAATGGGGATTTATTACATTCTGTTCTTACATTCTAAAGGAAACTTATCTGTCCCGCCGTTGATGAACGCTTTGAAAGATAAACGTTTTCAAAAGGCGGGCATGGGTGCAGCGTCACGCTACCCTTTTTTATTTCAAAAGGAAACTTCTCTGTCCCGCCGTTGATGAACGCTTTGAAAGATGAACGTTTTCAAAAGGCGGGCATGGGTGCAGCGTCACGCTGCCGTCACGCTGCTTTTTTACAAATACTATTATAGCAAAAATAATTTGAAAGGCAACAGAAAAAAGTAAAATCTCGGTTTTACCCAAATTTTTCGGCTTTGGGAACGTTATAACTATGGAATTAATCGTTCCCCCCGCATTTTGTCAGTATTTTGTCATTATGGCTGTTTTATAATAAAATTGCAAAAAACGTTGAACAGGTTGAAAGCTCTTCGGGCTCTTTATTTCAAGGAGATTCGGCAGGATTATGCCGTGAAGATCCCGTGCTTATGCGCGGCAGGAGATTGTCAGAGGCTCTCTTTAAAAGCAAACACAAAAAATGTTGCAAAATCACGGATTATGTAGTATAATACCATTGAAACATTCCGCAAAGGGAGCGCCGAGGGGTACAACATCAACAGCCGCAGGTCTTGCCGTGAGCCTTTCAGGGCAGACGCTTCGCGAAACGGCGCGATACGATTCGCTCACAGCGCCGTAAGCGACCCACGCGGAAACAATTCAGGCTATTATTGTCCGAACGGGCAATAATAAATAATCAAATATTTTTTTCAGGAGGAAAAACAATGAAAAGTAAATTTGGAGTTATCGCATTGATTTTGGCATTGCTCGCGCTTTGCTGCGGAATAGCGGCATTCTTGCCTCTCACACCGCTCACAAAGTATCCCGACATCAGGTTCTTCGGCAGCATTAACCTGATCTTCGGCGGCGTATGCTGCGTGCTCGCAATCGCCGCTTTGGTTTTCGGAATCATCGGAAGAAAGAAATCCGAAAGAAAAGGCACTGCAACAGCGGGCATGATCATAGGAATCTTTATGATCGTTATCGGCATTTCCGGATCGATCTTCGGCGGACTTATGGGTATGGTTGCCGATTACATCAACGAAAAGCCCGGCAACTTCATTTCGGAGAACATGAAGGAATCGGATCGCCAAGAATTAGACAAATCCCTGAACGAGCTTCTCAAGGGCATGGGCGCCGAGGTAGTAAAGTAAATCAAAGCAAAATAAACTATTCAACAAAAAAGGATTGGCTCAAGGTCAGTCCTTTTTCGGTATAACCCTTAGGGAAGCAACTTACCGTAAATTATTGTATGTAAACAGGGTAGAGTTTGTGATATTATAGAGAAGTTGATTACAAACAAAACGAGTTATAAACAAGTCGAGTTATAAACAAAACAAGTTATAAACAAATCGAGCGGTGACAGCCGCGCAAGAGGATGATTAAATGAGCAAAAAATATGTAATGGGCAACGGCGCCATCGCCTTGGGCGCGTTGTCGGCAGGAGTGAATCTGGTTGCGGGATACCCGGGAACGCCGTCCTCGGAGATCATTGAAACCGTCGTCAGATATCCGCACGAGGGAACTTATGCGGAATGGTCGGTAAATGAAAAGGCGGCTATGGAGGTCGCCGCTGCCGCCGCCTACTGCGGCGCGAGGGCTATGGTGACGATGAAGCAGGTCGGTCTGAACGTGGCGTCCGATCCGCTGATGAGCCTCGCCTATGTCGGCGTAAAGGGCGGCATGGTGGTGGTGTCGGCTGATGATCCGGGTCCCATCTCCTCGCAGACGGAGCAGGACACAAGACGCTTCGCCGAGTTCGCGAGGATACCCGTTTTTGACCCTTCTTCTCCCGAGGAAGCCTTTGAAATGGTTCGGGACGCTTTTGAATACTCCGAAAAATACCGCACGCCCGTGATCCTTCGCCCAACCACAAGAGTAGATCACGCCTACGCGTCAATAGAAACGCCCGATTCTTTTCAGGCGAGAGAATACGAGGGCTTTGTAAAGGACTCTAAGAAGTGGGTGATCTTTCCGCGGCTGTCCTATATGAACCACGCAATGATAGAGAAAAGAAACACGGAGATAGGAGAGGATTTTTCCTCATACCGCTTCAACACGGTGTCGGGAAGCTCCGCAAAAGCGGTCGTCGCAACGGGCGTAAGCTACCCTTATGCGGCTGAATTTTTAAAGGCTTACCCGGATATCCGTCTTATAAAGGTCAGCACGCCGTATCCGCTGCCCGAGAGCTTTCTGCTTAATGCGCTTGAAGGCGTGAGTGAGGTTCTTTGCTTTGAAGAGCTCAGCCCGTATATTGAGGAAAGCCTGTTGAAGCTGAGCGGAAAGCATCATCTTAATATAAATATTCGCGGCAAGCTGACGGGCGACGTGCCGCCGAGCGGCGAAAACGACGCCGACAGCGCAGGAAGGATAATCAGCCGCTTCCTCGGACTCGAAAACGCCGAAGGCAGCATTGACTGCTCCGAAGCGCCTCAGCCTCCCGCAAGGCCTCCCGTGCTGTGCGCGGGCTGTCCTCACCGTGCCTCCTTTTACGCGGTAAAGCGGGCTATGAAGGGCAGGAAAGCGTATTTCTGCGGAGATATCGGCTGCTATACGCTTGGCAACGCAATGCCGCTCGATATGGTTGACACCTGTTTGTGCATGGGCGCGGGAATCACAATGGCTCAGGGCTTCAATCACATGGACAGCGACGCGGTCGCGATCTCCTTTACGGGCGATTCCACGTTTTTCGCTTCCGGCATAAGCGGAGTCGTCAACGCCGTATACAACGCAGCCGACATGATCCTGTGTATTCTTGACAACTCAACAACCGCAATGACAGGTCATCAGCCGCATCCCGGAACAGGCAGGAACCTGATGGCAGCTCCCGTGGAGAAGGTCAGCATTGAAAAGCTCCTTATCGCCGCAGGCGTGACAAAGGTTATCACGGTTGACCCGCTCGACCTTGACGCTTCAACGGCGGCGGTCAAAGAATGTGCCGATATCAAGGGCGTAAAGGCGATAATCTTCAAATCTCCCTGCGTCGCCATTGTAAAGCCGAACAAAAAAATGAGAGTTGACGGAGATAAGTGCGTCGGCTGTCTGCGCTGTATCAAGGAGATAGGCTGCCCGGCGCTTTCGGTCAGCGGCGGAAAAGCCGTTATCGACGGAAATCTCTGCACGGGCTGCGGTCTGTGCTCACAGCTCTGCAAGTTCAGCGCGATAGGAGGCGCGGAAGAATGAAAAAGGATATAATGATATGCGGCGTGGGCGGTCAGGGAACCGTTCTCGCCTCAAAGATAATCGCGGCTTCCGCAATGGATGAGGGCTGCACCGTACACTCCGCCGAAACGATCGGCATGGCGCAGAGAGGCGGACCAGTTACGAGCCACGTCAGAATAGGCGACGACGCGTTCTCGCCGCTGATCCCCGTAGGCGGAGCAGATCTGCTGATAGCCTTTGAGCCTTCCGAGGCGGTCAGAAACCTGAAATATCTCAAAAAGGACGGCTTTGTGATCGTCAACACCGTGCCGGTAAAACCGACCTCCTTGGGCAGCTCTGAGGGCTATGACGGAAAAGCGGAGATCGAATTTGTAAAATCAAAATGCAGATATCTTGTCGTCGATTCCGACAGACTGTGCGCTCCCTTCGGTTCATCAAAGTTCTTCAACGTGGCTGTTCTGGGAGCCGCCGCAGGCTCGGGAGAGCTCGGCTTAAGCAAAGAGATCATCTGTGACGAAATCGTAAAAATCGTTCCCGAGCGCTTCAGGGAAAAGAATCTGGCTGCATTCGCGGCGGGATATAAGATAGGAGAAGAAAACAATGCAAATAAATGAAAAACAGCTTGAGCTTGTCAACGGCCGTTTACAGGCTATACTCAAATCGGACAATTACTTCGCAAATATGTACCGGGAAATGGGCATCACCGAAATAAAGACCACGGAGGATTTCCAAAAGCTTCCCTTTATCGACAAAGCGGAGCTGCGCAACGCGTACCCCTTGGGAATACAGGCGGCTCCTGACGAGGATATCGTCCGCATACATTCATCCTCGGGCACAACGGGCAAGCCCGTCATCATCCCCTACACCGCTAAGGACGTAGACGACTGGGCGACGATGTTCGCGCGCTGCTATGAAACCGCAGGCATAACAAAAAAGGATCGCATTCAGATCACACCGGGCTACGGTCTGTGGACGGCAGGCATCGGCTTTCAGGCGGGCTGTGAAAAGCTCGGCGCAATGGCTGTCCCGATGGGTCCGGGCAACACCGAAAAGCAGCTCCAAATGATGCAGGATCTGAAATCGACTGTTATCTGCGCGACCTCCAGCTATGCGCTGCTGCTTGCCGAGGAGATCAACAAACGCGGGCTCAAGGACAAGATCTGCCTGAAAAAAGGCGTGATAGGCTCGGAGAGATGGAGCGACAAAAAGCGCGAATACATAGCGAACGAGTTAGGTATCGAGCTGTATGACATATACGGACTCACCGAGATCTACGGTCCGGGCATAGGCGTAAATTGCAGCCTGCAAACCGGAATGCACTGCTGGGACGATTACCTCTACATCGAGATCATCGACCCCGAAACCGGAGAGAACGTTCCCGACGGCGAGGAAGGCGAAATAGTCATCACAACGCTTGTCAAGGAGGGCGCTCCGCTTCTCAGGTTCCGCACCCATGATCTTTCGAGGATACTTCCCGGGGAATGTCCCTGCGGCAGCCGTTACCCCCGTTTGGACGTCATCAAGGGAAGATCCGACGATATGTTCAAGGTACACGGCGTAAATATGTTCCCGAGTCAGGTAGAGGAACTGCTCGGCACGGTGGACGGCGTATCGAGCGAATACAAGATCGACATCGCGCACGACGACGAAAAGAACCGCGATATAATCCTGCTGACAGTCGAAGCCGAGGGACGCGTCAACTTCGACAAAACAGGCGAAACCATTAAAAATATCTTTAAATCAAGGCTGAGCGTCACTCCGAAGGTAGTGGTAGTCTCCGTAGGCACCCTCCCCCGCTCCGAAAAAAAGACAAAAAGAGTATTCGACCACCGCGAGGAGTGAGAGCGGACATATATAAAAAAACAATGATATCATCGTCAAAACGAATCCTCGCTCAGTAGCGGTATAAAGCCGCAAAGGGTATAAAACAGGCTCGGCGCATTTTCTGTTGCGCTGAGCCTGTTTTTCGTTGTATTTTTTGTGATGCCACTAAAGTATTCGTTGAATTTTCTGTGCTCGTTCTGCCTGTTTTCGTTGCATTTTTTGAGGGAATAATAATCAAAACATTATTCTTAAGAATACTTCTCCTTTAATCAGGCATAATAATAAGGGAATATTCCCTTAAGCGATTGACTATTCCCTTATTATATGATAATATTTAAGGGAAAGATAGAAACATTGAGGTAATCTTATGAGAGATTTCAATTACAGCATAATCAAAAACCAAAAGTGGGATTCGGATATTCTCGGGTTGATTGCTGCTATTTATAAATATGCAGGCAAGCAGGAACTGTATTTGAAGCAACGTCCGCAGGAGCTCGAAAAGCTCGTTGAGATCGCAAAGATCCAAAGCACGGAAGCATCCAATGCAATTGAGGGTATCGTCACAACAAACACCCGAATCAAACAGCTTGTTGAAGAAAAAACTGCTCCTAAAAACCGTGACGAACAGGAGATTGCAGGCTACAGAGATGTGCTGAATATCATTCACGAAAATTTTGATGCCATTCCGATTTCGAAAAACTATATTCTTCAACTGCACAAGATTCTATACAGTCATATGAATAATCCGCCGGCAGGTCAGACAAAAACAGTTCAAAACTATATCGGCGCGACCTATCCCGACGGGCACACAAAAACGGTATTTATCCCTCTTGCCCCTTACAAAACACCGGAGGCTCTTGAAAAAATCTGTGAAGAATACAACCGCGTTATCGGCAATATGGAGTTGGAGCCGCTGATTGCCGTACCGATTTTTATTCACGATTTTCTTTGTATTCATCCGTTCAACGACGGCAACGGCAGAATGAGCAGACTGCTGACAACATTACTGCTTTATCGCAGCGGCTTTTACGTAGGCAAATACATCTCACTCGAAGCCAAAATCGCGAAGAATAAGGATTTATACTACGATGCTCTTGCCGCTTCACAGGACGGATGGCACGAAGGAACCGATGATCCGATTCCCTTCATTAAATACCTGCTCGGCACGATTCTTGCCGCTTACAAAGACTTTGAGGACAGGTTTGCTTTAGTTGAAACAAAGCGTTCCGCGCTCGATACCGTCAGATTGGCAACACATAATAAAATCGGGCGTTTTACCAAACAGGACATCCGCGAGCTATGCCCCTCATTAAGTATCAGCTCCATTGAAGGCGCACTTAGAAAAATGGTCGCCGCCGGTGAACTCAAACGCGAGGGCAACGGAAAGAATACTTGTTATTACAGGATAAAACCATAATACAGATAAAGCCGAAAGACGTTCTCTCTCTCGGCCGATTTTATTTCGCCCCACCGTTTGACATCCAAATCAAGAGCCCGATCAATATCGCCAACCCCGCTATAACCGCAATCAAAATCCAAGATTTGCGAGGTCCTCTTGATGAACCAAACACGTTAGCGCCTCGCTTCGGTGCAGCCGCCAAAATGGTTTTCGCCTGCTGTTGTTGTTTCTGAATTTGAGACTCTTGTATAACTCGACGAGCCTTTGCCAAAAGGTCTTGCTGCGTGAAAAGTCTGTTATGGAAGCCCTTTAGCCAATCTAAATCAGCCTGAGTACACTCGACATATTCGGTACTGTGCGCGATCTGATTGCGAAGCCATCGGATATGCTTTAGCTGCCTGTACTCATCATTCCACTCCACGATCCAATACCGCACAGTCACCGGAGTTTTATCCAACTCTTCTATGTATGCACTGACTCCTTTTTCGGCACTGAGCATATCCCGGCAAATCGAATCCACATATTTATATTCTTCCAAAAGTTGTATTTGAAGATTATCCATTTACTTTTTTCTCCTATAAACTGCTGCAAAATATATCTATTCCAAAAACTCTTCGTATCCTTCGGCTATCTGAGCGATTGTCCCTTTTAGCAATCTGTTTTAATAGAATACTATTTCATTACTACTATATCATAAATCATTTTATTGTTCAATCTTCAAAATATAAATGTCGGTATTTTTTGATATGATAATTCCTTGGTCAATGAGTCATTATCATTTTTTCTGCCATGATTAAACCATTACAGCCGCCGTCTTTCCAACAATCCCCTTTTACGCCTCTGAATAATCGCTTTTGCAAATCACACAATATTCTTGCAAGCATTTGCTAAAACATGAAAAGTAAGGGAGATTTGGATATGAAAGCGACAGGTATTGTCAGAAGGATCGACGACCTCGGCAGGGTCGTCATACCCAAGGAGATAAGAAGAACGCTGAGGATTCGGGAGGGCGACCCTTTGGAGATTTACACGGCTACAGACGGTGAGGTTATATTCAAGAAGTACTCGCCCGTCGGGGAGCTTTCGGTGTTCGCGGCGCAGTATGCCGACGTTATCGCGCGGATAAGCGGAATGCCTACGCTGATTTGCGACACTGATCACGTTATCGCGGCGGCGGGCTGCTCGAAGCGCGAATTTTTGGAACGCCGCGTCAGCGCGGTTCTTGAGAATCTGATGAACGCACGGCGGAGCTACGCTGCGGGCGAGCACACGCTCGACAACGTTCAGCCCCTCGAAAACATGGAGCACAACGCGGCGGTCGTGTTCCCTATAATAGCCTCGGGCGACGTTATGGGAGCGGTCGTTCTGCTGAGCGGCGAAAACGTCAAGCTGCCGACAAACGCCGAAATCAAGCTGGCGCAATCCGCTGCCGCCTTTTTAGGCAAACAAATGGAAACATGAGTCGTTGCCACGACGGGGCAAGGCGCCTATTGAAAACGTGATATAAAATAAGCCTTCCTTCAACGGCGCAGTCTGACGCGTGCGGAAAAGGAAGGTTTTTTATGACTTTTAGAAGCGCGGATTGACTGTCGGCTCAGCCGACCGGCGCGGTCAAACGCGTGTCGTGAAGGAAGGTTTTTTATGTCGTTCAGAAACGCGAATTGGGTCGAGCGTCACGCTCGCGGCTCAGCCGACCGGCGCGGTCTAACGCGGGTTGTGCGGTGTTGCCTAAAGTTGATCGGAAGAATTATATTTATCACTGTAACTGCTTACGGTATTATAAACGATTGGTTTTATCGTATAGCTTTATATCCATGACCGGCAACTATTTGCAGGTGTATGAGGGTATATGAAAAATAAGGAATTGCCGTGTTCCGAACGGGAAATGTCGCGGAGAATGTCAAAATCACCTTATACTTGATCATGCTGTTCGATTGATCGAATCGCGTTCTTCATCTCTTTGACATAGGCGCCGATATGTTCAGGCGCGTTTTTGCCGTATTTGGCGAGCAGCTTGATTATTGCGGAGCCGACGATCGCGCCGTCGCTGATCCCCGCCATTTTCTTAGCCTGTTCGGGAGTGGAAATGCCGAAGCCGATCGCGCAGGGGACGTCGGTGTTTTGACGGATGATTTTGACGATGGATTCAAGATCGGTGTTGATCTCACTGCGAACACCCGTTACGCCGAGACTCGACACGAGATAGATGAAGCCGTCCGCCTCTTTTGCGATCATACCGATACGGTTTTCTGAGGTCGGCGCGATCAGCGATATCAGATCGACGCCGTATTGACGGCACAGCGGCAGAAATTCGTCCTTTTCCTCATAAGGGATGTCGGGCAGGATAAGCCCGTCTATGCCGATCTCGGCACAGGTGGAGATAAAACGCTCCGCGCCGTAGGAAAACACAACATTCGCATAAGTCATAAACACCATCGGCACGCTGACGTCTGTTCTGAGCTCACGCACCAAATCGAATATCTTATCGGTCTTGACACCGCCGCTCAGTGCGCGGATGTTCGCCGCTTGTATCACGGGTCCCTCTGCGGTCGGGTCGGAAAACGGGATCCCCAACTCGATCAGGTCGGCGCCGTTTGCGGCAGCCGCTCTGACTGCCGCCGCAGTGGTCGCTAAATCGGGATCACCGCAGGTGATGAACGGTATGAAAGCTTTGCCGTTCTGAAAAGCGTTTTTTATATTACTCATGTATATCCTCCCCTCTGTAACGCGCGATCGCCGCGCAGTCCTTGTCGCCTCTGCCTGAGAGGTTGATTACAATTATCTGATCTTTTCGCATAGTCGGCGCGAGCTTCATCGCATACGCTACGGCGTGTGCCGATTCGATCGCAGGGATGACGCCCTCTGTTTTGGAGAGGTATTCAAACGCCTGCACTGCTTCTTCATCGGTGACTGCGACGTATTCCGCTCTGCCGATATCGTGCAGATGTGCGTGCTCCGGACCGACGCCGGGATAATCAAGCCCTGCCGAGATCGAATAAACGGGCGCGATCTGTCCGTCCTCGTCCTGACAGAAATACGACTTCATACCGTGGAAAATACCGAGCCTTCCGGTATTGATCGTCGCGGCGGTCTCGAAGGTGTTGATGCCCCTTCCCGCCGCCTCACATCCGATCAGACGCACATCCTTATCGTCGATAAAGTGATAGAAACTGCCGATAGCATTTGAGCCGCCGCCTACGCAGGCGATCACCGCGTCGGGGAGCCTGCCCTCTTTTTCAAGCATCTGTTCCTTGATCTCTTTGGAAATGACCGCCTGAAAATCACGCACGATGGTGGGGAAAGGATGGGGTCCCATCACCGAACCGAGGCAGTAGTGGGTATCCGAGATACGTGACGTCCATTCGCGCATAGCCTCACTGACGGCGTCCTTTAGAGTAGCCGTACCGCTCTTTACGGGAATCACCTCGGAGCCGAGCAGACGCATACGGTACACGTTGAGCGCCTGCCGTTTGGTGTCCTCCTCGCCCATAAATATCACGCAGTCCATACCCATCAGAGCTGCTGCCGTGGCGGTTGCAACGCCGTGCTGACCTGCGCCTGTTTCGGCGATCAGGCGGGTTTTTCCCATCTTTTTTGCAAGCAGCGCCTGACCTAAAACATTGTTTATCTTGTGCGCGCCGGTATGGTTGAGATCCTCGCGCTTTAGGTATATCTTTGCGCCGCCGAGATCCTCTGTCATCTTTTTTGCGCAGTACAGCAAGGACGGTCTGCCAGCGTAATCGTTGAACAGCGCGGACAGCTCACTGTTGAATCCGGGGTCGTTTTTATAGTGCTTGTACGCTTCTTCAAGCTCGATCACGGCGTTCATCAGGGTTTCGGGAATATACTGTCCGCCGTGTATGCCGAAGCGTCCGTTTTGATTTGTCATCCTTGATCTTCCTTTCTGACAGCGCTCACAAACGCTGTCATTTTTTCCGCATCCTTAAACCCGTCTGTTTCAATACCTGTGCTTACGTCTACGGCGTAAGGCTTAAGGCTCGCCACAGCGTCGGCGGCGTTGTTCGGATTTAATCCTCCTGCGAGGAAATAAGGTCTTTTGATATCCTTCAGCAAAGTCCAGTCAAATGCTTTTCCGCTGCCCTTGCCGCCGTCGAGAAGAATGTAGTCGGCGGTGCTTTTTTCGGCTTTTTTAACGTCGTCAATGCTGTTGATGATAAACGCCTTTATGATCGGCTTATCGGTGATAGTGCGGAGCTTTGCGATATATTCTTCATCCTCGGAGCCGTGAAGCTGCACCATATCTACTATGCCGAGGTTCATAAGAGCGCCGACCATATCGAGGTCATCGTCGAGAAATACGCCGACCGATTTGATATCGGAGTTCAGCTTGCTTTTAAGTTCGGCGGCTTTAAGGTGGCTGACGCGCCGTTTGCTGTTTCGGGCGAACACAAATCCAATGAAGTCGGGTTTGAGTTGATTGGCGGTTTCAATGTCCTGCATACGCGACAGTCCGCACAGTTTTATTTTTGTCATATTATACCCCTCAGTTCGTTCAGTTTTTCTTTTTTGTCGGGCGCCTTCATCAGCGTTTCGCCGATCAATACCGCGTCTGCGCCCGCTTCTCTCAACCTTTTAATGTCCACGGCGGTTTTCACTCCGCTTTCGGAAACGAACAATACATTTCGCGGTATGATCGCTCTCAGCCGAAGGCTGTTATCTGTGTCAACGGAAAAATCCTTTAGGTTTCGATTGTTTACGCCGATAACGCGGGCACCGGCGTTCAGCGCTCTTTGCACCTCTTTTTCGTCATGCGCTTCAACCAGAGCCGACAAGCCGAGCTCATCGCAGATGCCGATATAGTCTTTTAACTGTTTGTCGTTCAAGATCGCGACGATCAGCAGCACCGCCGATGCGCCCATCAGCTTTGCTTCATATATCATATACTCGTCTACGGTGAAGTCCTTGCGCAGACAGGGGATAGATACGTTTTGCGCGATTTCTCTCAGATACTCTCTGCTGCCGAGGAACCATCTCGGTTCTGTCAGCACCGAGATACAGTCTGCTCCCGCCGCTTTATAGTCCATTGCGATTTGCAGGTAGGGAAAGTCTGGTGCGATCAAGCCTTTTGAGGGCGACGCTTTTTTACATTCGCAGATAAATGCGATATCGGGCTTTTTCAACGCTTTTTCAAAGGAAAAATTACCCTTCGGCTGTCGGTAAGCCGACTCTCTGACTTTTTCCGCAGAAATAATTTTCTTTGCCGCCGCAACTCTTTCTCTCGCGTGCTCTGCAAGCTGATCCAGTATATTCATCTTTTTCCCTCGGTGCGGTTGCTTACATCGATCAGCTTTTCAAGTGTTTTAAGCGCCTTGCCCGAGTCGATCAGCTCGGCAGCAAGTTTTATGCCGTCCTTTATGCTGTCCGCCTTTCCGCCTATATATAACGCTGCTCCGGCGTTAAGGAGCGTCGCGTTGCGCTTGTGACCCTGTTTGCCGCTGAGTATATCACGTGTGATCTGCGCATTTTCGGCAGGAGTGCCGCCCTTTAAATCGTCCTTTGTACAGCGTTCAAAGCCAAAGTCCTCCGGCTTGATTTTATATGACTTGAACCAGCCGTCCTTGATCTCACAAATCTTTGTCGGTGCACTCATGGAGATTTCGTCGAGCTTGTCGGTGCCGTATACGACCATACCGCGCCTGACGCCGAGGTTAATAAGAACCTGAGCCAGCGGCTCTACCAAATATTCATCGTACACGCCGAGCAGCTGCATGGATGGCGAAGCGGGGTTGGTGAGCGGTCCTAAAATGTTGAACACCGTGCGGAAGCCGAGCTCGCGGCGGATCGGACCGACATACTTCATCGAGGTGTGATATTTCTGTGCGAAGAAAAAGCACATACCGGTTTCTTTCAGGAGCTCTACACACTGTTTGGGGGTTTGCTCGATATTCACACCGAGGGCTTCGAGACAGTCGGCAGTGCCGCTCGAAGACGAAGCCGCGCGGTTGCCGTGCTTAGCGACCTTCATACCGCCTGCCGCCGCGATGATCGCTGCGGTCGTGGAAATGTTGAAGCTTTGAGCGTTGTCGCCGCCGGTGCCGACGATCTCAAAAACGTCCATTCCGGTCTCGACCCTGACGGCGTGATCGCGCATCGCCGCCGCGCAGCCTGCTATCTCATTTGTGGTTTCGGCCTTGGCGCTCTTGGTAGACAGAGCGGCGAGGAACGCCGCATTCTGGGTCGCCGTTGTTTCTCCGCTCATTATCTCATTCATTACCGTATACGCTTCGTCGTAGGTCAGATCTTCTTTGCTGACGATTTTAACAATTGCTTCTTTTATCATAATAATACCTTCCTTACTATAGGCAACACCGCACAATTAGCGGCGCACGCCTTGCTTGAATCTTGTTCCGTCAGACTGTCCAAAAAATCTCGGCAAGGCGTCAGCCTTACCTCAA
>JBGUPW010000087.1:0-20749 GCA_045130495.1 Ruminococcus sp.
CCGCAGAGGCGAAAATAGGTTGTAATATTTGCATAGACTGTTTTCCTTAATAAAACGGGCAGGCACAAAAGATACCCGCCCGTAGATCGTTTGCATTCTCTTATCTCTTTCGATTAAGCCTTGATGTACTTTTTGATGATTTCGTCAATCTTGCCCTCTTCCTTGAGTTGTTTGAGAGCTCCGTTGATTTTCTCGGTCAAAGTGCTGCCCTTTGCTACGCAGATAGCGTACTCCTCATTCTCGAAGGGCTCTTCAAGAATTGTAAGACCCTCGTTCTGGGCAACAAACGCCTTGGCAGGCTCGTTGTCGATTACAACAGCGTCAACCTTGTCCTGAGTAAGAGCCAAAACAGCGTCCGCACCCTTGTTGAAACGCTCAATAACCGCGCCTTCCGCTTCAAAATCGGTGACATAGATATCGCCTGTGGTGCCCATCTGTACGCCGATCGTTGCGTTTGCCAAGTCCTCTGTGCTCTTGACCTTGTCGCTGCCCTCTTTTACGATGATGACCTGGATAGCGTTTGTATAAGTATCGGTAAAGTCGATAGCCGCCATTCTCTCCTCGGTAACGGTCATGCCTGCCATACCGAAGTCAGCCTTGCCGGACTGAACCGCAGTGATGATGGAATCAAAATCCATGTCGTCTATAACGAGAGAATATCCGAGCTTATCGCACACAGCCTCGGCGATGTCAACGTCGATGCCAACGATTTGCTGGTTTTCATAATACTCATAAGGCTCAAAGAAAGCGTTGGTAGCCATGTGGAGCGTGCCGTTTTCGCCTGCGGAATCGGCTGTTGCCTCATCGTTGGTCGAAGCGGAATCACTTGTAGCAGCCTTGCTGTCATCTGTTTTGGAGCTTGTATCGTTTTTGCTGCCGCCGCAGCCCGCAAAAGCGACTGCCGCACTGCACATCATAGCGCCAGCCAAAACAGCTGAAATGATTTTTTTCATAAAATGAACATCCCCTTAAAAAATATCATTATATAATATAACAGACAAATCCCGAAAAATCAAGTATAATTTAATATAAATACGGTTTTTTCGTATAAAAAATCAGAAAAAAGCCGTTACAAATTTGCCCTAAAATATTCTTCCCGAGATTTTTAAAAATTTTTTTAAAAAAATGCTTGATAAATTAAAAACAGGTCTTGATTTTTCTGAATTTATTTGTTATAATAATCGTCGGTATCCGGAGAGATGTCCGAGCCGGCCGAAGGAGCATGATTGGAAATCATGTGTACGGTAATCGCCGTACCAGGGGTTCGAATCCCCTTCTCTCCGCCAAAGTGAAAAGCTGATAAATAAGCAAAACTGCTTATTTATCAGCTTTTTTCGATTTTATATTTTTTCCGTATAACCTTCCGCTTCCGTTTTTGACGGTGTAACAAAAACGCCTTGTTTTATCGGATAACTGCTGTATACGGTGATTTTTCCGCTTGAAACAGAACGCTGTGCCATTCGCCAAGTGTAGTCGGGCGTAAAGTCCTCGCCTTCCTCATATTCTCCGTTCCCGAGAGCTTCTTCAAAGGTGTAAATATCTTCAACGCCTCTTATTCCCGTGTGATAATCGTCATGCATGGAATTGTTTTGCTGAACAATACTGTTCTGCCGTTCCTTCAAGCTTTCGACATCATCAAAATAAAACGCGTCATTCTTGGATTTTTTGCCCTGAATATTAGATTGGGTATTGATTTTTGGAGAGGATTGTGGTATAGTATCATCAGAGTTGAGAAAACTCGACAGCTGGGAAGGTGTGATTCCTATGGTGGCGAGTAAAATCTCAGCTCTTTTTTTGTCAATTACTATTAAACTACCTTTTTTATCATAGTCAATGATTCTTTTCTCAATATCGTCTAACGGATATGCACTCTTAATCAAGTCAACAGTATCATTCTCCATTTTCTGATTCTTTGCAATTCCGAGGATAACATAAGAATTTTTCCCGTTTTTGTCTTTTTGGGGGTAATCGGTAATTAGAGTTAGTTTTTCTCCATTATCAACAGCTAATGGAGCACTTTCTATTCTTTAAAGCAAAGCACAAAGTAAATAAAATGTTTTACAATGTCTATTGTATTTTTTCAGCAAAAATGCTATAATATATTGGATTAGCGGATTTATTGAGGAGGATATATGAAAGAACTGTTTTCACTTATCGGCAAATGTGATTTCAAAGGACTTTTTTACCGCAAAACGGATAATATTTTTATTCAGTTTTTTCGCTACTGCTTTGTCGGCGGGATAGCGACCCTTGCCGAGGGCGGCGCGCTGTGGCTGATACAGCACTTTATTTTTAAAGAAGCGGAAGGCTTTTTGGTGTTTATCTCGCAGGCTATCGCCTTTGTGCTGGGCTTGATCGTCAACTTTATTCTGTCAAAGCTGTTTGTTTTTCAGGAGAAAAGCGAACGCACGAACGCGGCGGGAGAGTTTGCCGCCTACGCTGTTATCGGCGTGGTCGGGCTGCTTATCAAGGAGCTTTTGCTGTGGGTCTTCAATATTCAAATCGGCTGGCATTATATGGCAGTTTGGGTTATTTCCACCATTATTGTTCTTGTGTGGAATTATGCCGCAAGGCGCGTTGCGCTCTATCGAAAGAAAAATAATGATAAAAAGGTGTAAAAAATGCAAAAAGTACTTATAATCGGCGCGGGTCCCGCAGGTCTTACGGCGGCGTATGAACTGTTGGACAAAAGCCGTGACTATGAGGTTATCGTGTTTGAGGAAAGCGACTGCTTCGGCGGAATTTCCCGCACCGTAAACTACAAGGGCAACCGGATGGATATGGGCGGACACCGCTTCTTCTCAAAGGTTCCCGAGGTCAACGACTGGTGGCAGAAAATGCTCCCCACTCAGGGCTCCATGCCCTATGACGACGTTGTGCTCGGCAGGACATCTACGGTTGTGCCGAACGGTCCCGACCCCGAAAAAACCGACAGGGTAATGCTGAGAAGGAACCGTTTGTCGCGAATTTTCTTCAACTCTAAATTTTTCGACTATCCCATTTCGCTTAAATTTTCCACAATAAAAAATATGGGCTTCGGCACCACTATCGTCGTGGGCTTCAGCTATCTCAAAACCATTTTTCATAAACGCGAGGAAAAAACTTTAGAGGATTTCTACATCAACCGCTTCGGCAAAAAGCTTTATTCCATGTTTTTTGAGAATTACACCGAAAACCTCTGGGGCAGGCACCCGAGCGAGATCTCTCCCGAATGGGGCGCACAGCGCGTCAAGGGGCTTTCGATCAAGGCGGTTTTAAAGGATATATTCGGAAAAATTTTCAATAAAAAGAACCGCAAGGTCGAAACCTCGCTCATTGAGGAATTCGCCTACCCCAAGTTAGGACCGGGTCAGCTTTGGGACATCACCGCCTCCGAGTTTAAGAGCATGGGCGGCAAAATCGTGATGAACTCCAAGGTAGTTGAGCTTATCAAAAAGGGAGACAGGCTGACGGGACTTGTTTACGAGCAAAACGGAAAGCGCATCACGGTCAACGGCGACTACATCATTTCGTCAATGCCCGTCAAGGACCTTGTTTTGGGCATGAACGGCGTTCCCGATAAATACCGCGAAATCGCCGAGGGTCTTCCCTATCGCGATTATATGACGGTCGGCGTGCTCACCAAAAAGCTCAACCTCAAAAACGAGACAAAAATCAAAACTATCGGCGACATAGTGCCCGACAACTGGGTATACGTTCACGACAAGAGCGTTAAAATGGGACGCTTCCAGATTTACAACAACTGGTCGCCCTACATGGTCAGCGACATTGAAAACACGGTTTGGGTCGGACTTGAGTATTTCTGCAACGAGGGCGACGAAATGTGGTCAATGACCGACGAGGCTTTCGGAAGGATGGGCGTTTCGGAAATGGTTAAAATGGGACTTGCCGCCGATGAGAAGGATATACTCGACTTCCACGTTGAGCGCGTCAAAAAGGCTTATCCCGCTTATTTCGACACCTACGAGCACATTGACGAGCTGAGAGATTACCTCAACACGATCCCGAATCTGTTCTGCGTCGGCAGAAACGGTCAGCACCGATATAACAACATCGACCACAGTATGTGCACTTCGTTTGAAACTGTCAAAAATATTCTTTCGGGCGACACGACCAAGGACAACATTTGGAACGTCAACACGGAAATGGAATACCACGAAGAAAAGGAAGCCTGACCATGAGTAAGAGATTGACGAAGAAAAAAGAAAAAGCTTCCTCCATAGATTCGTTTTTTGAGTTTTTCGGGAAGCACCTGTTTATTTTTGTTCCGCTGCTTTGTCTGCTGCTTTTGCCGCTCGGATTCGCCCAGGCGGAGCAGACAACAGACGTTGGGATTATAATTGAAGCTGCCGTCTGGATCATCGGTTCGCTGTCGTTCGTCGCTTTTGCCCGTCCGACAAAAAACAAATCCGTAAGCATAGGCTTGATAATTTCGTTTGTCATTCTGATTGTGCTGTTTTCGTTGCTCACGGGCTACGACGGAAGATTTTCCACCGTTATGTTTGTTCCCGTGACGGCGGGGCTTATCATTACGGGCGCAGTGCTTTACAAAGAAAAGGCGCTGACCGCTGACAAGATAGTATTGATGATGATAGTGCTTGGCGTCGTCGTCCGTTACTGCTATTGTCTAAAGTATAACTGCACGCAGATGCAGCACGACACCGGCTCCTTTGACGGCACGGCAGGACATGAGAGCTACATAATGTACTGGTACAAAAACGGCTTGAAGCTGCCCGATTTTAACGTGACAACGCGCTGGCAGTATTATCATCCGCCGCTTCACCATATGCTTATGGCGCTCGGTATGCGGATTTTCACCACTTTTGGTATGCCGATCAGTCAGGCGGAGGAAGCTATCCAGATTCTTCCGATGATCTACTCCGCGCTGTGCATGGTCGTTTGCCGCCGCATTTTCAAGCTTGTGAAGCTCGAAGGAACGGGACTTGTGATCGCCATGTCTGCGGTCTGCTTCTACCCCACCTTCATCATCTGGAGCGGAGCCTACAACAACGATATGCTCGCGACTCTCTTTATGCTTCTTGCAATTTTGTGGACGATAAAGTGGTACTACAATCCGTCATTCAAAAACATTCTGCCTATCGCCGTATGCGTCGGCTGCGGAATGATGAGTAAGCTTTCCGCATGGATGGTGGCTCCCGGAATCGCTTTGATCTTCATTTGGGTGTTCGCACGGAATATAAAAAATCCTCTGCCTTATATCGGACAGTTCGCGTCATTCGGAGCCGTATGCGTACCGCTCGGTCTTTGGTGGGGCGTGCGGAATCTGTTGACGTTCCGCATTCCGATAACCTACGTTCCCGACCCCGGTATGGCGTCGATGTCGGTTGCGAACACTCTGGCGGCTCAGCGCTTGTTTGATTACAGTATGTTCCAGTTCGCTTATCCGTTTGAGGCGTTCACGATGTATAAAGCGCCTTACAATGAGTACAACCCGTTTATCGGTCTGCTGAAAACCTCGATATTTGACGAGTACAACAAGGGTTGGGATTTCTCGGAAATGGCTACGGTTTTTGTAATAATTTCGGGCTTGCTCGCGCTCATAAGTATCGTATGCCTTGTGCTGCTTATGTTCAGAAAAGACGTTTGCGGAGATTTGCCCGTAAAACTGTTCTTCATGGCGGTTTTTCTAACGATTATCGTGTCGTATACGGCGTTCTGCTTTAAATTCCCTTATGTCTGCACCGAAAACATAAGGTATTGTATCCCCGTGATACCGATTTTGGCAATGGCTTTAGGCTTCGGAATAATGCCTAAACATAACTCTGCATCTAATCAACACTCATAAATAACAAAAAAAGACCTTTCTTCAACTCCCGCGTTTGACCGCGCCGTTGAAGGAAGGCTTTTTTTATATTATTCTTTTTATAGGCGCCCCGGATGCAACGACTTACGATTGGGTTTTTTGGCGTTTTATTACCTTTAGGCGGCTGAAGTCCTCTCTGTCCTTTTCGTCGAGGGCGTCGGTGATAAATTTAACGGTGTCCTCAAAACGGGGGATCATAATATTTTTCAGCGCGTTCGCACGCTTCTGCGTCTTCTTGATAGAATCGGCAAGGCGGTAGACGCTGTTCTCTATTTCTGCAAGCTCGACCGTAAGTATCTTTACCTTTGAAAAAAGTATATACGCTTTGTCAACGGCGGAGTTTGTTGTTCTTGTGCCGTAATGCAGAAAATTATGTTTATCGCTTTCCTCAATTGTGAGGATCGGTATCTCCACGCCCATTACGCTGCGGAAATCAAGCTCTAAGCCGTTTTCAACGGGGATCGCGTTGGAGATATCCTCGCAAAAGCCGTTGGTGATATTGGCGGTTTGAAGCGCAATATACGCCTCCTCATAGGCGCTGTCGATTTTCTCCTGAATGGCGTTGGCGTGGTCAATCAGCGTCATCATCTCACGAATAAGGATATTGCGCTTGCGGTCAAGCAGCTCATAACCGTTTTTCGCGAGGGCAAGCGATTTTTTTGTATTCATCAAGTTGCCCTTGGTGGGTACTGCCTGAACAGCCACGGCGATCACCTCCTTAAATGATCACATCGAAATACCTCTTAACAGGCGGGGCGTTTCTTCTTTCTTTTCTTTGATGTAAATATCAAGCACGGCGTCGTCAACACGGTCAAGCTCCGATCTTGGCAGGGTCGAAAGCAGCTCCCAGCCTAAATTCAGGCTCTGCTCAATGCTGCGGTTCTCGGTGAAGCCCTGATTGACAAATTTTGTTTCAAACAATCTGCCGAACTCGATGTACTTTTTGTCTACAGGAGAAAGCTCCTCCTCGCCGATAACCGACGCCAAGGCTCGGGCGTCGATAACCTTCGCGTAAGAGGCAAAGAGCTGGTTTGCGAGCGACTGATGATCGCCGCGGGTGAAGCCTTCTCCTATTCCGTCCTTCATAAGACGCGAAAGCGACGGGAGCACGCTTACGGGCGGATAAAAGCCCTGACCCTGCAAGGCGCGGTCAAGCACGATCTGACCCTCGGTGATGTAGCCCGTGAGGTCGGGTATCGGGTGCGTTATATCATCGTTGGGCATGGTGAGGATCGGGATCTGCGTAACCGAGCCCGTGTGACCCTTTATCATGCCCGCTCTTTCATAAAGCGAAGCCAAATCAGAATAAAGATAGCCCGGATAACCCTTTCTGCCAGGGATCTCTCCCTTTGAGGACGAGAACTCGCGCAGAGCCTCGGCGTATGAGGTCATGTCAGTCATAATAACAAGAATATGCATATCAAGCTCAAAGGCAAGATATTCCGCTATTGTCAGCGCACAGCGCGGAGTAAGTGTGCGCTCGATGATCGGGTCGTTGCTTAGGTTGAGCAGCATAACGACTCTTGACAGAACGCCGCTTTCCTCAAAGCTTCTGCGGAAATACTCCGCCACGTCCTTCTGAACGCCCATGGCGGCAAAAACTACGCCGAAGTTTGAGCTGTCGGCTCCGCTGATTTTTGCCTGGCGGACGATCTGCACCGCAAGGTCGTTGTGAGTCATACCCGAGCCGGAGAAAATGGGCAGCTTTTGTCCGCGTATAAGCGTCATAAGCGTGTCGATAGTCGAAATGCCCGTGTTGATGTAGTTCTTGGGATAGACGCGCGACACAGGGTTTATTGGCGTGCCGTTGATGTTCGCCCTTTTAACGGGGAAAATGTCTCCGAGACCGTCGAGCGGTCTGCCCGCGCCGTCGAGCACTCTGCCGATTATTTCGGGTGAAAGCGGCATCTCCATGGGATGTCCCGTCAGACGGGTGCGGGTATTTTTAAGGCTTATGCGCCTTGTGCCCTCGAACACCTGAACAACGATCCTTTCGCCCTCGATCTGCACTACGCGCCCTTGGCGGACGGAGCCGTTATCAAGCTTTATATCAACTATCTCTTCATTGGAAACGCCCTTTACGCCGTCCATGACGATCAGCGAGCCGTTGATTTCTTTTACGCCTACATAATCAATAATCAATGCGTTTCCTCCTTACTTCAATAACTCGCCGAGCTTTTCGTCGATTTCTTTTATATAGTCGTCGAACATATCAAGCCTGTTGTTCGGAATATCGTACTTCATCTTTGTGAGCTTGTCAAAGAGTCCGAAAGCCATGACCTTTGACAGCGGGATCTCGCGGGCTACGATCTCTCTTGCCTTGGAGTGAAGATGAAGAATGACCCTCATCATCTGCTTTTGTTTTTCGAGCGGCACATAGGTATCCTCGGCGTGAAAAGCGTTTTGCTGCAGGAAGCCGACGCGGATAACTCTGGAGGTTTCGATAACAAGCTTCTGGTCGTCGGGAAGAACGTCGGAGCCAATGAGCTTTACGATCTCCATAAGCGAGCTTTCCTCCTGGAGCAGCGCGCTGATACGGTTCCTGTATTCTATAAATTCATCGCCCAAATTCTCTCTGAACCATGGGTCGAGGTCATTGAAATATTCGCTGTAGCTGTTTATCCAGTTGATAGCGGGATAGTGGCGGGCGTAGGCTAACGCCTTGTCGAGCGCCCAGAACACGCGGGTAAAGCGCTTGGTGTTTTGGGTGACGGGTTCCGAGAAGTCGGAGCCCTGCGGCGACACCGCGCCTATCAAGGTGACAGAGCCTTCTCCCCCGCTGAGCACGTCGGCGCGTCCTCCTCTTTCGTAGAACTCCGCAAGACGCGAGGGAAGATATGCCGGGAAGCCTTCCTCGGCGGGCATTTCCTCAAGACGTCCCGAAATCTCACGAAGAGCCTCAGCCCAGCGCGAGGTGGAGTCAGCCATCATCGCGACGTGATAGCCCATGTCGCGGTAATACTCGGCAAGGGTTATTCCCGTATAAATCGAAGCCTCGCGCGCCGCAACAGGCATATTTGACGTGTTTGCTATGAGTGTGGTCCTGTCGGTCATGGGTCGGTTCGATTTGGGGTCGATAAGCTCGGAAAACTCATCTAACACCTGGCTCATTTCATTGCCGCGCTCTCCGCAGCCCACATAAATGATTATATCTGCGTCGCACCACTTGGCAAGTTGGTGCTGGTTCATGGTTTTTCCTGTGCCGAAGCCTCCGGGAATAGCCGCCGTGCCGCCCTTTGCTATGGGGAACAGCGTATCCATGATCCTCTGTCCCGTTATCAGCGGGATAGAGGGGGTCAATCCTTTTTTTACCGGTCTTGACGTTCTGATAGGCCACTGTTGGCAAAGCGTCAACTCGTGCCTCTCGCCAAAATCGTCCTCAAGCACCGCTACCGTGTCAAATATCTTATACTCGCCGTCGGGCTTTACCTCTTTTATCACGCCTGAAAGCTCGGGGTGAAGCATGACGCGGTGTTCTATTATCGGCGTTTCCGGTAGAGTGGCGTAAATCTGTCCGCCGGTCAGCCTGTCGCCCTTTTTCACCTTTAAGGTGACGTTCCACAGCTTTTCCGTGTCGAGCGGCGACGCCGACACGCCTCTGCTTATAAACGCGCCCGACTGCTCCTCGATCGCCTTCAGCGGCCGTTCGATTCCGTCAAATATATTGTCCAGAATTCCGGGTCCCAAAAGCACGTTCATCGGCGCACCCGTACCGGTAACAGGGTCGCCGGGCTTGAGCCCCGTTGTTTCCTCATAAACCTGGATCGTGGTGAGCTTGTCGGTTATTCCGATCACCTCGCCCACAAGGTTCTGAGCGCCGACGTGAACCATCTCCATCATTTCAAAGCTGTCGGCGTTTTTCAAGGTGACAACAGGACCGTTGATTCCGTATATTACATTGTTGTTCATATTCATTCACTCTTTCGATTAGGCAGTTCAAAGCACGCTGAGAGCGGCATTCTCGGCGAACCAGCCGCGCTGATCCTCAAGCTTGCTGTCAAGCGTATCGTCGGCAATAATTCCCATGCTTTCGCAAAAGCCCTTTATTCCGCCGATTTTAATGGTTTTGTCCGCCACAACCTCCGCGCCGCCGGCAAACAGAGCTTTAAGCTCCTCAGCCCTGCTGAGGTCGCGTTCTCCGATATAAAGCACGCAGCCGTTTTCGCCGAACAGACCGGACATCTCCCTTGCGCTGTTAAACAGCTTGGCGGAATACTCTTCGGTCTTTGTGTATTCCGTCAGCTTGGCTGCGGTCAGCTTAAACACCTCTTCGGTCATTTTGACGCGCTCCAGGAAAAGCTCCTTCTGCCACTCGCGGGTTTGTGCGGCGAACCTTGCCGTGTTGAGGCTGCGCTGCTCGGCAAGCTTTTCTTTGACAAGCTTCCGGCTGTCGCGCTTTCCGTTTTCCTCCGCTTCCTTTAGACGCTCGGTCTTCAGCTGCTTGACCTCGCCGTTCATGGCGCCCTTCTGCGCCTTGGCGTACTTTTTTATCGCCTTCAAAAAATTATCGGTTTTATTTCTCGGCATAAGCACCCTTCTTTCTGTGATAACATCTTACAGCTTTACGCCGATGGCTTCCTGAACATATTTTGTTATGCTGTCCTTTGTTCTTCCGTTGCCGTGACGGTCGGGGATCTCGACGATCAGCGGTTTTTTACGGTTGAGCTTAAGGTCGTAAACGATATCGGAACAGAGGGAAACAAGCTTTTCGGTCATAAGTATCACAGCGATATCCTCGCGCTCCATAGCCTCGGTCAGCTCGCGGCGCACCTCTTCCTCCTCATGCACGACAACTCCGGGGATACCCGCAAAGCGCATTCCCATTTTTGTATCAACATTATCACTTATCAAATAAAATTTCATTTTAATCACTTAGCCGTTAAGAATCATAATTGAAATAAGCATACCGTAAAGCGCGATACCTTCGCCGAGCGCAACGAAGATGATAGCCTTACCGAACGCCTTCGGATCCTCGCTTGTGGCGCCGATAGCGGCGGGAGCGGCGTTACCTACAGCGATACCTCCGCCTATGCAGGAAAGACCGGTGGCGGCAGCGGCGCCGATGTATACCATTCCGTCCTTGGCAACCGAAGCCGTTTCTTCGGCAGCGCTGACGGCGAACGGGCAGATCATGCATACTGCAAAAACAAACGCAAATGCCGCAAGCTGCATCAGCAGCGCGGTCTTTTTGCTCTTTCCTCTTGAAACTGCCTTAACTGCAAGAAGAACAGAGCCAACCAGAAAAATCACGGGCAAAGCCATAAATAAGAAATTAAAAATTGACATAATATTTTACCTCCAAAAATCCTCAAAAATTATTCTGCATTTATTTTTACGGGCTCAAAGGGTCTGCCCTCGCCCGAATAGAAACGGCTGAACATTTCATAAAATTCAAGCCTGAGCACCTGAATAGCGACCAAAAGCGCCTCAAGCACCATTACGATCACATTGCCGACAACAACGACGATGACGTAGCCGACGCCGGGTTCACCCGCAAGAGTAAACACCACCATCATCATACCCGCGTGAACGAGCACGAACGCGCCTACACGCAAAAAGCTCATTGTATTAGTGACGTAGCCTAACAGGATCTCGATAGATTCAAAAATCTTCTCCACTATATAGCCGCCCCAGCTTTCGGGCTGCCAATCCTTCTCACCGTTGACGAGATCTCCGAGCGGCTCCGAAAAGAATATCAACAGGAACGGGAACACCACAAGTCCTAAAATATACGGCAGGGTCATCACATGGAAGCCGAGGAATATCTCTGCCAGCAAGCCGAAAACAAGCGAGCCGTAAAAGACGATCCCCGCTACGCCGCTCGTGCCGAACAGCGCCCTTCCGTAGTTCTTCTGGCGGAACGAGGTGTACACGTTCAGGAACATAGCCACAACGAGCAGGAAAACACCCAGCCCTATCGCAGCAAAAATTATCGTGTTGGTGTTATCCATTACCTCGATCGGCTTTCCTTTAAAGCCAAAGAGCTCGAACATCGGGTCGAGCCAGTGCTCAAAGCCAAACACGCTTCCGAACATCGTTCCGAACACCATAGAGGACAGTCCGCACGGGAACAGGATTTTTCCTATCGGCATTTTTCTGAGCTTCCACATCAGAATACCGACTATCGAAAGGCAAAGCCCCTGACCCAAATCGGCGAACATTATGCCGAACATTATGATATAGGTTATCGCGACAAACGACGTTGGGTCGATCTCGTTGTATTTCGGCACGCCGTACATCTCGGTGTAAAACTCAAACGGCTTCGCAAAAAACGGGTTTTTGAGCTTTACGGGCGGGCTTTTGTCGATTTCGTCCTTCGCGTCGGAGAAATCAAGCTCAACGCTTTTTATTTTTTTGAGACGCTTGCGGAGTTGAGCCTTGTTTTGGTCGGGGATCCAACCGACGATAATAAAGCTGTTGTTGTGCTGCATAGCCTTGGTTCTGATTCCGGAATAAATATACAGCTCCTCAAGCTTTGACAGATAGCGGGTTATCTGCTCGGAGTTCTCGTCAAGGTATTTGTCAAGCTTTTCCTGTTCCTCCCTGACCTTTGCCTCCAAAGCCGGAAGCTCGCGCTTGTATTCCTCTATCTTTTGGTGCGGCGTTTCGTTGTCTCCGACCAAATCGGTTTGCTCAAAATAGAGCCCTTCAAAAATCTTGTCGATCTCCTCGGTTTTATCCTTGGGAGCGAAGTATACGCCCCAAACATGGGTATTGTCCTCGGTACACACCGCAAAGTCTACAAAATCGTTGTTTTTGTACGCCTCAAGCTTCTGCAAGCTGTCCTTGGGAAGCCTTCCGAACCGAGCGGAAACGAACCTTGTCTGAGCGACTTTGATTATCTCCACGTCGAGCCCTGCGAAGTGCTCGGTCACATTGAGATTGTGCTTTGTCTCCGAAAGCTGTGCCTCAGCCGCCGCCCGCCGTTCAACCAGCGCGTCAATTTCAGCCGTTACGGTTTCGGAAAAAGCTTCAAGCTCCTCAAAGGAAGGGCTGAAATCGCTCACGTCCGTCATGGGGAAATTCCGCTTTGTCTGATTGAGTGCGGATTTCAGATTTGTCAGAGGCTCGGCGTAGCTGTTTTTGGTCTGTAAATGTGTGAATTCCTGCAGGTTGCTGTAAAAATTGCTGACCTCGTCGGGGTGGAAAGCTCCCGACTCACCGAGCACGGTGATCACCTCGTCGATATGGTTCATCAAGCCGATGATATTAACAGCCTGCATTGATAATACTGCCAAACTTTATTCACCTCTTTTTTCCGATCAACGGATAAGTATAGACTGAATTGTTTTGGGGTCGATTTGATATCTTATGCCCTCGATTAGGCTGATAACGTTCATCAGCTCGGTTTCGGATAAAAACATGAAGGATATCATCACAACCGAAGGATTGCTTGAAAAATGAATGTATCTTCTCGCCAGACGGTACTGCACTCGCGGCCCGATATCGCCCGCGTAGTTGTAACCGATTTTGCCTATCAGTCTGCCGCAGTTCGTGCTCTGCATAATTTGGAACACCTCTGCCGAGGACTCGGCTGCGCACATCCTGTCAACTAACTTGGAGCCGAGATTGCTGTATTCGGGCAGCAGATTTGCCCTTATGACCCCAGGCGGAAGATTGTAGTACTTTTTCAGTCTGAGAATCCTTGAAAAAATGCTGTAATCGTTTATTGTGCGGAAGATCGTATGCAGCTCACGCTGCTCGCTGCCCTTTGTTCTTTTGTCGATAAGCTCACGCATATGCTTCAGCACATGGGCATAAAGCTCGTTTTCCATATCCGAAACAGGCAGCCTGCCCTTTTCGTCGGGCTTGAACTTTTTCAGCAGATCGTAGTAGGTCGTGTTGCTGAGCGCGTTCAAAAACTCGTTGTAATTTCGCGCGTTTGCAAGCTTATAAACGTCGATTTCGGTGTGCTTTGAGAGAAACCCGGGAAACTGAAAGATAAATTTTTCGGTTGAATTCGCGTTCAAAAGAACTAAAAAGCGGATTATCTGCTCAACCTCGGTTTTCTCAACTACATACCTCGAAAAGCCGGCACTCACTCCCGTGTCAAAGCGGCAAAGCGAATCAAACTCGTTGAACAAATACTGACGAAGCAATTGCTCAAGCCTGCCTCTGTGCACGTCCCTCTCGTTTACGTCGGAAAGAACGGAAGCGTAGTGGGTGTGGGCTTTAAGATACACCATTACCTCGGCGACGCTTTGGCAGGCGAGAATGTTGGAGTAGTCGCGCTCCGCTAAAAACCTGCCGTACTTCGACCTGGCTTTTGCCGAAACCGCATATGAAGCGGCTGACATATAATCATCTCCTTTAACTGCCGACTACACGGCTGAAAATCTCGTCAACCCATCTGTCGCGGTTCTGCTCGTAATCGGATCTAAGCTTTATGAGCACCGATTCGTGCTTTGCCGAAGCGTCGGCAAGCTTTCTTGCTGTTTGCTTTTCAAGATAGTTGTTGTTCTTCTCGATTTCCGCCTTGGCTTCATCCATGTATTTCCAGTAAATAGCGGCGGCTTTGTTTTCAATTTTTTGTTTTTCCTTTTCGGACGCTATCTTATTCGATTCCTCGATAGCTTTGGCTTCACTGTCCGCCTCGATGATCCGGCGTATCATGTCCTGCAAAGTCCTCACCTCCGATATTTTGAGATAATTTGGGCAATACCGCATAATTCAGGTGTGCTGATTGCGTTGTAAGATTTTTTGGGCAAGCTGACGGAACAAGATTCAAGCAAGCCGTGCGCCATGAATTGTGCGGTGTTGCCTTTGGTTTTTTGATACGGAACCCGTCAGTCAGCCGCACAGGGGCAGGGATAATTCCTGCCATCACTTTTAAAACGCGTTTTTTACGCTTTTAAAGCAAACTGTATATTGTTGACTGATTTTTCCATGATACTTTTATTATACTACACAAAAATCATAAGTCAACAAAAAACGGAATAATAAAATCCTTTTATCTGCTCCATTATAAAATTTATAACCGCTCTGAACAACCGCTCTGACCGTTACTTTGCCGCGTGTGTGATCGCGTTTTGACGGGAGCATAAAAGAATTATTTTTTCTCCTAAAAAATGTGGACAAGTCAGGATTTATCTGGTATTATATAGTTTCAGGAAGCTTTCGGATCATATCAGCCCGAAGGCCGATCGATACGATAAGGAATAGTATTTAAATGAAAGGGAGAATTCTATGAGAAAATTTAAAAAGGTATTAAGTGTTATTTGTGTTATGGCTTTGGCGTTATGCGCTGTCGCTACAGCGTCGGCTGCCGAAAATGACAAGGCGTATCAAAAGGGAGACGCCGACATGAACGGCAGGATCACGATTGACGACGCTACTCTTGTTCAGCGCTATGTCGCCGAGCTCGCCTCCTACAACGGCTTTTGGAAGTTGTTCACCGCTGACGCGGACAACAACGGAAAGGTTGATATAAACGACGTTACCACTTTGCAGCGCGCTCTTGCTCTGTTTGAAACCAACCTGTACGATACGCCCGACGGCAACGCCACGATCGCTCAGGCAGCCATAACAATGGCTTACGAGCACAGAGGCGACGGTTATTACGCGCCGGGCAAGCAGATTTACCGCGATGTGTTCGACCTGACGATCGGCGACGACGAGTACAAGCGTTCCTGCGACCGCTTTGTGTGCGCTTCCGTGCGCTGGTCCGGCGCTGACGACAACTATCCCGTGGGTCACGTAGGGATTCAGGCGGACTACCTCTATGCCCATCCCGAAAAGTGGCAGGACGTTTACGGCGGAGAGTTTATGGACAGCAACAAATACTCTTACACTGTTCCCGAGGGCTTGGAGCCGGGCGACGTCATAATCGAGTACAGCGCTTACGACTACCGTTCACATACATTCATATACTGCGGCAAGGGTCTTATCATTTCGATTTTCCCCGAAACCGAGTATGAAGGCTACGATATTACTTCTGCGAGCTATGACGATTACGCTCCCGAGTGCCGCTCATGGCATCTTTCGTACAAATACTTCCGCGCCTTCCGCTGCATTCGCTATGAATCGAACCCCCGTTACAAAAATGTCGGCTTACGCGGATAAGGATAAAAAATTAAACAAAATTTTTTCAAAAGCTTTGAGCGCGGTGTTTCCGAGGCGTTGCCCGTTTTGCCGCGCTCTTGTTTCCGAAAAGGAATTGATTTGCGGCGTGTGCACGAACAAGCTTCCGCAAATCGACTACACACGGTATGCTATCGGAGGTTTTTTGTGCTGCACTCCGCTGCCCTATGCGGGTGAATACGCCATTGCAGTAAAAAGCTTTAAGTTCAACAAAAAGCGGGACTACGCTCACGCACTGGCTTACCTCACTGTCGGGGCGGCTGAGAAGAAGCTCAGGCTCAACGATTTTGACTGCGTTACCTGCGTGCCGATGCACAGACACTCACTGCGGAAGCGCGGTTTCAACCAAGCCGAGGTTTTAGCGCGTGAGTTTGCCAAGCTGACAGGTCTGCCATACGCTGAGTTGCTTGAAAAGTACAAAGCTAACAAGCCTCAGCACACGCTAAAGCGAAGTAAAAGATACGGCAACGTTAATGGCGTTTTCAGGGTTATCGATCCGGCGGCGGTAAAGGATAAGCGCATTATTCTGATTGACGACATAATCACCACAGGGAGCACTCTCGGAGAATGTTCACGTCTGCTGATAAAAAGCGGAGCAAAAGACGTTTGCTGTTCGGTTGTCTGTTCTTCTATGTTATAATAATTCCATAAATATAAATTACTTGCTGATTAATTGAATAATTATACCAGTGCATTTGGTTACCGGAGATGAAAGAATGAATAATACAAATCGAATAAGGCTTGCCGACGGCGTCATGTTCAGCGCCGTAAGGGACAGCCGCTTTAAAACAATGAAAATTTCCGCGAATATAATCGTGCCGCTCAGCGCGGATTCCGCCTCGGCGAACGCTCTGCTGTGCGGAGTGCTTTCGCGTTCAACGGGAGCTTACCCCGATTTTACCGCGCTCAGCAGAAAGCTCAGCTCGCTTTACGGCGCCGATCTGAATGTGTCGGTGCGTCAGGCGGGCGACAATCAGGTTCTCACTCTTTCGGCGTCGGGGCTTGACGACAGATATACCCTCGACGGCGAAAGTGTTGCCGAGGAGCTTTCCAGGCTTTTGTGCGACGTTATTTTTGAGCCTAACCTTCACGGCGAAGCCTTTACCGACGAGGACGTTGAGCAGGAAAGGCGGCAGCTTCTTGACTTGATCGACTCGGAGTTCAACGACAAGCGTATTTACGCGAACGGCAAGCTCATAGAGAATATGTGCGCAGGCGAAACCTACGGGATCAAGCGCTACGGAACCGCCGAAAAAATCAAGGAAGCTACATCTCAGTCGCTTTACGGCACATGGCAAACACTTCTGCGCAACGCTTCTTTCGAGATACTTTATATAGGCGACAGCGACCCCGGCAAGGCGGCGGAGGTGTTCCGCGCCGCGTTCGACGGTCTTGACCGCGCTCCGCGGCTTGCTCAGACGGAGATAATCCGCACAGCCGGCGAGGTAAAGCACATTGTCGAGGAAATGAACGTTTCTCAGTCCAAGCTTGTAATGGGTTTCAGGGCGGGATCGGCACTTCCCGAAGGGGAAATTTACGCATCAATGCTCATGTGCGCCGTTTTGGGCGGAACCGCCCACTCAAAGCTTTTCTGCAATGTGCGCGAAAAACAGAGCCTTTGCTATTACTGCTCCTCACGCTATGACAAGTACAAGGGCATTATGATAATCGACAGCGGCGTTGAGGGCGAAAATATCGAAAAGTTAGAGGCAGGCGTGCTCAGCGAGATCGAGGACATGAAAAACGGCAACATCACCGATTTTGAGATCAGCGCCACAAAAATGGCTGTTATCAACGCCTACCACACCTCAAACGACACCGTCGCGGGCATTGAAAGCTGGTATTCCTCTCAGCTTTTCGACGGCTGCTTCAAGACAATTGAGCAAATGTCCGAAATAATGAACTCAATCACAAAGGAACAGCTTGTGGCGGCTGCTAACCGCCTTTCGCTCGACACCGTTTTTGTGCTGAAAAACAAGTGAGGGGAAAATGATGAACACCGAAATCAAAGAAGTTAAGTCAGCCCGCGCGGGCGACAGCTATTATAAAATCAAGCACAGCTCGGGGCTGAATATTTACGTTTATCCCAAGCGGGGCTACCGCTCCGCTTACGCTATAATCGGCGCGAAATACGGAAGCATCAACAACTGCTTTTCGAGGGACGGCGGCGAAAAAATCACCGTTCCCGACGGCATAGCCCACTATTTGGAGCACAAGCTTTTTGAAAGCGCCGAGGGCGACGCCTTTACGCGCTACGCCGAGACGGGCGCATCGGCAAACGCCTACACAAGCTTTGAAAAAACCTGTTATCTGTTTTCGTGTACCGACAAATTTGACGAAAGCTTTGAGATATTGCTCGACTTTGTTCAGGATCCCTATTTCACCGAGCAGACCGTGGCAAAGGAGCAGGGCATTATCGGGCAGGAAATCAGAATGTATGACGATTCACCCGATTGGCGCGTGCTGTTCAATATGCTCGGCGGAATGTACCGCAATCACCCCGTTAAAATCGATATAGCCGGCACCGTGGAGAGCATAGCCGAAATCACGGCTGAAAAGCTCTATGAGTGCTACAATACGTTTTATAACCCGAACAACATGGCGCTCTGCGTATCGGGAAACATCACCGTGGAGCAGGTGCTCAAAACCTGCGACCGTATGCTAAAGCCGAGCGAACCGCATACCGTGGAAAGCTTCTTCGAGGACGAGCCTTACGAAATCGTAAAGCCCTACGTCGAGCAGAGCTTCCCCGTAGCTATGCCGCTGTTCAACCTCGGCTTCAAGGAACGCGCGGACGCACCGCTCGACGAAGCGGAGCTTGCGGCGACCGAGATACTTCTCTCGGCACTCGCCTCCCCCATCAGCGCTCTCTATCGCGAGCTCATGGACAACAACCTGATCAACAGCTCCTTCGGCTACGAGCTGTTTGAGGGTCCCGGCTACTGCGCGGTTATTTTCGGAGGAGAGAGCCGCGCTCCCGAACAGGCTGCCGAGGTCATCAAGCGTTATATAACAAGAATCAAAGCCGACGGCATTGCTGAGGACGATTTTGCCGTCGCGAAAAAAGCCGTGTACGGCGACATAATTTCCTCTCTCAACTCGGTGAGCAGCATTTCAAATATGATCGCCGATTATCACTTCAACGGCAACGAGCTGTTCACTTATATCGACGCCGTTGCCAAAGCGGGACATCAAGACGTTCAAAACCGTCTGCAAAAAATGCTCGACGTGAACAACTGCACCCTGTCCGTTGTGAAGAACGGAGGAGAAGAATGAGCACTTTTCATGTGAGATTCCCCGGACTCGGCTTGGAGTTTGACATAAGCAACGTGGCTTTTTCAATCGGAACCTATTCGGTATATTGGTACGGAATAATCATCACCGCCGGTATGCTTTTAGCAGTGCTTTACGCGTGGCGCACGGCTCCGCGCTACAACGTCAATGCCTCCAAGCTCTTTAACTGCGTGCTTGTGGGGCTTGTGACGGGCATTATCGGCGCAAGGCTTTACTATGTCGCGTTCGCGTGGGAGGATTATGCGTCGAACCCGCTGTCTATATTTGACATTCACGAGGGCGGTCTCGCGATTTACGGCGGTATAATCGGCGCTCTGCTCGGCGGTCTTTTAATGGCTAAAATCCAGAAATTGAAATTTCTGCCGATTCTCGACATCACAATGATGGGCTTCCTTCTCGGTCAGGGAATCGGTCGCTGGGGCAATTTTATGAATCAGGAAGCGTTCGGCACGGCAACCGACCTGCCGTGGAGAATGGTAAGCGAAAACACCGTGATAAACGGCACGGTATGCGAGGTTCACCCCTGCTTTTTATACGAGAGTCTGTGGTGTCTGCTCGGCTTCGTCGTGCTCCACTTCTTCGGAAAATACCGCCAGCGCTACGCGGGACAGATTTTCTATATGTACCTTGTTTGGTACGGCTTTGAGCGCACAATCGTAGAGGGACTGCGCACCGACAGCCTTTACATCGGAGATACGGGTATCCGCGTTTCGCAGGTTCTTTCGGCTGCGCTTGTTATCGTCGGCATCGTAATGCTTATTGTGAATTTGAAAAAGGAGGATTCTTTCTATGCAAATTATCGACGGGAAAAAGGTATCGGCGCAGGTAAAGGAAAGCGTCAGAAAGCAAACTGAGGAATTAAAGGAAAAATACGATATAACCCCCGTTCTCGCGGTGGTAATAGTCGGCAGCGATCCCGCCTCGCGCGTGTACGTGAATAATAAAAAGAAAGCCTGTGAAGCGGTCGGCTTTGTTTCGGAGGAATACGCTCTTTCCGAAAACACGACACAGGAGGAGCTGCTTGAGCTTGTAAACACGCTCAACAACAGAGATGAAATTAACGGTATTCTTGTTCAGCTTCCCTTGCCCAAGCACCTTGACGACAAGGCGGTTATCGAGGCGATCAGCCCCAAAAAGGACGTTGACGCATTTCACGCCGTAAATGTCGGAAAAATCATGCTGGGCGAATACGACTTTCTCCCCTGCACCCCTGCGGGCGTTATGGAAATGCTTCACGCCTATGATATACCCGTTGAGGGTAAGGAGTGCGTTGTTATAGGCAGGAGCAACATCGTCGGAAAGCCGATGGCAATGATGCTTCTCCACGAAAACGGAACCGTGACTATCTGCCACAGCCGCACAGTGAATTTAGCAGAGGTTTGCCGCCGCGCGGATATCCTTGTTGCCGCTGTCGGTATACCCAAATTCGTAAAAGCCGATATGATCAAGGACGGAGCGGTCGTAATAGACGTAGGCATGGACAGAGATGAAAACGGAAAGCTCTGCGGCGACGTTGATTTTGAAAACGTAAAAGAAAAGTGCTCGTATATA
>JBGUPW010000088.1:0-7859 GCA_045130495.1 Ruminococcus sp.
ACCTCGTTCAGTGCTAGGGAGCAGATAAGGCACTCCGAGATCTCGATTTCGAGCGTTTGGCGCATCGCCTCGCAGTAGAGTCTGAGCTGCTTTCCGTACAGCTCCGCCAATTTTTGAACGTCGCGCACTCTGTCGGTTTTGTAATCCGCTATCACGAGCTTTCCGTTTTCCTCAAACGCGAGGTCAACCGCACCCTGCATTACTATTTCGTCTCCCGAGTCGTCGTAATCCTCCGAAACGAGCGAGGGGCGTACTTTTACCGTGAACCTTTCCTCTCGGTAAACCTTATCCGACGCCAGAACACGGTCGAAAAGCGGGTCGCGCAGGAGCTTTGACAAGCCTTTTCCGTCAATCAGCTCCGCCTGCTCTCCGCTGAGCGAGCCGTCCTTTTCGAGCCGCCGTATCTCGGCGTTTATATCCTCTCTCGCACGTTCAAAGTCGCAGAACTGCAAAAATACATGGTGAGCCGTTCCGCGCTCGGCGGCAGACTTGTGCTCCCTGCTGAGGAATGCGGGCTTGGCTATGATTTTATCAAAGAGTCCGCTGTCGGCGTGTGAAACGTGAGAAGCGCTGACCTTCTGCGGCAGCCTTGTCGCGGCGGCGTACGGATAGCTATAAGACAGGTTCCAACTCAGAATATCGGCGTAATTCTCCTCGGTTATGGGCTTGATCTCCGACTCGTCGGGGATCTCGACCGCGCTCATACGCTCGGTGAGCTGTTCGTGAGAATTTATCAGCCTGAAATCCCAGCGCGGATAGCTTTCGCGGAGCGCTGTCTGCTCCGCGCCGCCGAGCATATCAATTCTTGACGAGGGATTGACGAGCGCACACATCGTTATCCAATCGAGAATACGTTTGCTGCCCGTGACCGTGTAGGGGTCGATTATCGAGCCGAACATAAGCTGCGCCGCCATATCGGAGATATATTTTTCGGCTTTGGAAACAGTGCCGACGATTATAAGCTTTTCTCTGGCGCGGGTAAGCGCGACGTAAAGGATACGCAGCTCCTCGGCAAGCTCGTTTCGCTCAATTTCTATCTCTACCGCAAGCCTCGGAAGCGTGTTGTAGCGGCACACGCCCGATTTGCGCTTTATCCCGAGCCCCGCGTAATTATCTATGAGCACATCGGAGCTGAGATCCATTTTGTTGAATTTCTTGGCGCAGCCCGCCAAAAAGCAGACGGGATATTCAAGACCCTTTGATTTGTGTACGCTCAGCACCCGCACACCGTTCATCGCTTCGGCTCCGCCGCCCGACGCAGAGGGCAGCTCCGTGCCGTTTTCAATTACACGGTCGATATAATAAACGAAGTCCGAAAGCGTTTTAATGCCGCCAGACTCATAGCTTCGCGCAAAATGCCTGAGAAGGTTCAGGTTTCTCATCGGGGCGTCGCCGCCGCTGACTGCGCAGGTTATCGCGCCGAGCGAGGTCTGTTCGAGCACTCTGCCGATAAGCTCGTCAACAGTTGAAACATAGGCAACTGAGCGGAGAGCCGCGAGCTGTGCCACGAAAGCCGCCGCTTTGGGGTCGTTAGCGCTGTAGGATTTGACAGCCGAGTAAAGAGAGACGTAGCGGCTTCCTGCGCGTATCTTTGCCAGCTCGTCGGGCGTAAAGCCGTAAACGGGGCTGCAAAGCACCGAAAGCAGAGGGATATCGTAAGCGGGGTTGTCTATAACGCGAAGGAAATTGAGCATTATCTTGACCTCGGCGGAGTCGAACGCGCTCTCCTTTTCCTCGCTGTAGGCGGGGATTCCGCTATCTGTCAGCGTCTTTACGATCTCGGGCGCCCTGTTTTTTGCGCTGCGCAGCATTACCGCAAAGTCGCCGAAGGTCAGCCTGCGCTTTTCGTTCCCGTCGGTAACTCTGAAATCGGAAGCCATGAGCTCGCGGATCCGCCGCGCTATATAAGACGCCTCAAGCTCCGCGTCGGAGCGGCCGTTTCCGAACGCGCTTTTGTCAATAACGGCAAGCTCGGTTTCGCAGCCCTCGGCGGGTTGGTACGGAAAGCCCGGGTTGAGGTATTCGTCGCGGGTGTAGTCCATGCGTGCGGTGTCCTTGCACATAAGACGCGAAAAGATGAAGTTGACCGTGTCGCAGACCTCGGAGCGGCTTCTAAAATTCTTGTCAAGAATTATAGTTGCGGGATAGGTCGGAGCATTCTCGTCAAAACGGCTGTAGCTTTCCTTTCTGCCGACAAAAATCTGCGGCTTTGCCTGACGGAAGCCGTAAATGCACTGCTTTACGTCGCCCACGACAAACAGGTTTGTTTCGTCGCGCGAAACGCAGTTGAAAATCAAATTCTGCACATCGTTAACGTCCTGGAACTCGTCCACGATAACCGCGTCGAACCTGCCCGAGATCTCATAGCCGCGTTCGGTTTTGATGTAACCCTTTTCTCTGTCGTACTCCGCCAATAGCTTTACGGTCAGCAGCTCTATATCCGAAAAGGTCAGCACGTTCTTTTTGCGCTTGATACCGTCGAGCCTTTCGATATAGCGCCGTGTTAGGGAGAAAAGCACGTCTACAAGCTTTTGAAGCTCCGCAAATTCCTCGCGAGCCTCCTGCGCCGTGCGGCAAAAATACTTTTTGAGCCGCGCAACGGTGTCTTTTATATTCTTTCGGTTTGCCGCAGCCGCGAGCTTTGCAGGGTGGTCGGTGTAGCCCCTCGGAGCTCGGAGAATTTTGGCGGAGTAGCTGTTGACTGCGGTAACGATAGTGTCCCAGTCGCCGCCGAGCAGCTTCTCCTGCAAATTGCGGAAATATATCAAATCGTCCTCGATAACGGGAACAAGCTTCTCCCTCAGCTTTTGGTCGGACTCCATGAGCTCCTTTAATGAGCTTTCGCAGAGGTTGACGCAGTGAGCCGCCGCGGGAATCGCGTAATCTATCATTATCTTGCCCCAGATAGAGCTTCTTACGTCGGTTTCGCCGTAGCTCACAAGCATATCGTCGAGCCATTGGTCGGGGAAGGGCTGCGTCTCAAGAAAGCTGTGGATCTTAAACACGGTCTCGCGCAGCTTGATGTCGCCGCCCTTGCCCGAAAAAGCGTCGAGCAGAGCGGAAAAGCCCGCGTTGCCGCCGTTGTAAAAATCCTCCATTGCGCCGTCCATAGCGGCGGTTTTCATAAGCTCGATCTCGCTGCTGTCGGCTATACGGTAATCTGCCGACACGCCGAGAGCGTGAAAATATTCTCTGACCAAATCTCCGCAAAAGCTGTCTATCGTGCTTATCGAGGCGGTGCGGAGCAGCTTGCTCTGGCGTATGAGCTGAGAATTGAACGGATCGTTTTCAAGCAGCTTTGAAAGAGTCTCCGCTATGCGCTGCTTCATCTCGGCTGCCGCGTCGCGCGTAAAGGTGACGACAAGCAGCCTGTCGGCGTCCGTGGGGTTTTCACCCGAGGTTATCATGCGTATTACGCGCTCCACCAAAACAGCGGTTTTGCCTGAGCCTGCCGCCGCCGAAACGAGCAGCGAGCCGCCCTGAGCTTCTATCGCGTTTTTTTGCTGAGGCGTCCATTCGCGCGGCATCACTCACCGCCTCCTTTCTCTTCCTCGTTAAGAATTTCAAATACCTCGTCGTTTTTCATTCCCCGCACGTTTACCGGCGCGCTTTGACGGTAGGCGCACACGCTGTCATAAGGACAATATTTGCAGGCGTCCTCGCCGCCCTTCAGCGGAGCCGCTGCCACGTCGCCGCCGAACAGCTTTTCTCCCATTTTGGCTACGGTATCGTTGAGCTTGCGGAAAATTTTTCCGAACTCCTCAAGCGTCGCAAGACTCTCCGATTTCACGTTGTCGCCGTTCTTGATTTTTACGGGGATATACTTCGCGCTCTCCGACTTATCCATGCCCTTGATAACGCGAACGTCGTCGAGCAGCAGACCGTTCATCTTAAACCCGTCGCTGATTTTGCTTTCGATCTGCTTATCATCAAGCCCGTCGGCGTTTATGTTCGGCACGACAGCGGGCATATACAGAATACCTGCGGGGACGATATCACCGTAGCGGCGCTCTCCCCCGTCCTTTATCGAGCATAGATAGATGAGCATTTGCAGGTTAAGACCGTAGATGATATCGGACAGCTTAAAGGCTTTGGAGCCTGTTTTGTAATCGACTATTCTCAGGTAGCTGCCGCTGTCGGTGCGCATGACGTCAACTCTGTCTACGCTGCCGCAGACCGCTACATTTTCGCCCGAGGGGAGCTTGACCGTGTAGGCGGGTATATCGCCGCCGATTTTCAGCTCGCAGTCGGCAACATCAAAATCGCTTTGGCTGAGCTCGTCGATGAGGTGACGGAGAAGCAAGGCGAGGTTGGAGCACAAAACCTCCAGCCTGTACAAAAACGACTTGTCCTTTGTTTCGCTTCCTCCGAGATAGCCTTCAAGATATTCCGAAACCTCGGCGCGGATAAACTCCGAAAGCTGCTCGTCGCCCATCGTTGAATATTCCTTTTTAGAATATTCGGTGAAGAACCTTTCAAGGATATGGTGAACCAAGGTGCCGTATTCCATTGGATTTATCTCGGCTTTTCTGCGCTCGCGCACACCTAATCCGTAGCTGCAAAAATACGAAAAGCGGCACTTGCTGAACTTCTCGACCTGAGAGGCGGAGACCGTGAGCTTCTCGCCGAACAGCAGACGCGCGTTTTCGGGCTTCTCGATTTTGAACGGAGCGCGGTCGAGCGCACGCTTCACAGCCTCGGCTCCCGAGGCATAGCGCGGATTTTGGCTGAAAAAGCCGCCGAGCCCTTTCAGCTCGGAAAGACCGTCCGAAAGCGACCGCGCGTATTCCTCAAAGGCGGGAGTCAGCGCGAGCATAGAATCCTTTCTGTCGATATAGTCAAGCCTTTCCGTGACGGGCAACCTCGGAAAAATTTTCAGCGCTTCGGAAACGATAGACGAAGGCTTCTTCTTTTCGCCCTCCATGCTCACGCAGGGATAACTGATGTACAGCTTTTGCGAGGGCGCGGTGACGGCGCAGTAAGCCATGTAGGTTTCAAGCGCGGCGATATATGAAAAATCGTCGCTCAACGGGATATCGTTCAAGAGCAGCTGCTTTATCTCATAGTCGGAGAACAATCCCGAGGAACGCGGCACGGCGGGGAAATCGCCGTCGCAGCAGCCGATCACAAAAGCCGCATTAACAGACGGATTCCTCACGCGCTGAGCCGTTGTGACGGTAACGCAGTCGATCGTTCGTGGAATTTCTGAAAATTCTATATTAGAAATTTGAAGTGAAAGCAGCTCGTAATAACGCTCTGCGGACATCGTGTTATTCCCGACCGCCGCTACGGTTTTGTCAAGAGCCTCCATGAGCAGCCCCCAAACGCGTATCTGCTCGGCTCCCATGTCCTTTTCACCGCCCGATTCGAGCGCGTCATACATCTGCGAAAGCGCGTCGGGAGCGTGGAGGGTTTCAAGCAGCCCGTACAACAGAGCGGAGATCTCAGCGGCGGTATTGTCGGCACAGGCGCGTTTGAACTCGATCAAGGGCTCGGCGACGCTTTTGCGCACCTCCTCGGCGACCGCTAAATCCTGCCTGTCGGCGTCGGTGAACTCGTCGGCAAAACCGCGAGGATTCTGCGTGAACGGCTCACATAGCCGCTTTCCGCTCAGGTTCCAGATGTAAACGTAGTTTTCAAAGGCACTTATTTCCTCGGCGGTGAGAGCCGTAAGCCCCGTTTTGAGCAGTGAAAGAAAATCCTCGCGCTCAAAGCCGTCGGTTATCAGGCGGAAAACCGCGTCGATCAGACGGACGGCAGGCATAACGGTGACGTCGCGGCGGTTATCGGTGAAGAAGGGTATCTCGTATTTTTCAAAGGTGACGTCCAAAATGCCGCGATAATTTTTGTAGTCGCGGCAGACGACGGAAATATCTCTGTAGCGCAGACCTTCCTCCATTACGAGCCGCTTGATACGACGCGCGATAAAAACGCACTCGTCGCAGTAATCGTCGGCGCGATAGACGGTGATATCCTTCGGTGTTTTATCGGAGCTTTTGAAACGGCGGCGGTAAAAGCCGCTCTCCAAAAGCGCAAGCTCCTCGCTCTCAAATCGCATGGGCTCTTCGAGCTTAATCGGAGCCTTGATATCGACAAAATCGCGGCGAGCAATGCCGATAAGCGTGTCCATAGTGTCATGTGATATCTCAAAAACCTCGTCGTTCAGCCTGCCCGAAGGGTCGAGGGTCAGAGCAATGCTGACCGAGCGGCAGCGCGTGAGCAGAACACGAATGATTTCAAGCTGGGGCTTGGTGAAGCCCGAGAACGAATCTATGAACAGCGCCATATTTCGGAAAACATCATTATTCTCCAAAAGAATATTTTTCAGCCGTCCCAAATTGTCGAGCGGGTCAACATAGCTTTGCGAGAGCATAGCGTCGAACGCATCCAGCACCATAGCGGTTTCGTTCAGCTTGATTTTCAAAGTTTCGTCGCTGATTTTTTCCGCGGCGCCGCGCAGCATATCGGTCGTTACCCCGCTGTTTTTGCACCCTGTAAGCGTGCCTAAAAGCATTTCCGCAACCCCTCGCTGACGTCGGGGGCGCAGCAGCGTGAGCTTTTCGCTCAGCTGTTCAAGAGCGGCGCTCATAAGCACGGCGCGCGTTCCGTTGTCAATCACGTTCGTCGGCACGCAGCGCGTCTGCTGAAAGACGTCGCGGCACATTCCGTCAAAGCCGAAAACCGTAACGCTTCGGCTCAGACGCGCCCCCAAAAGCTCCAAAAACCGCTTTTCGGTCTCAAAAGAAATCTGGTCGGGCACCAGCATGAGAACCTGTTCGCCGCCGCGCACAAGCTCCTCGATTTTTTTATGTATCAGGGCGGTTTTGCCTGTTCCGCCCGCTCCCAAAATAAATTGCAGCATTTTTTTCACCTTAAAACATCTGGCTGATGTTTTCAAATAACTCTATGATAAAAAATTTGTATTCCCGTTTTTCATTTTTGATAACTTCATACCCGTTGTCGCCCAGAGCCTCCTTAGCCTTGCCGTCGCCCGAATCCCCGACGCACAGCGACGGAAACATGACGCACCACCAGTTGTGCCCCTTTCCCTCGCCGATAGTTATCCTCAGCGCGTCGTACTTGCCCGACGGAAGCGTATATTCACCGTAGTGTCGGGTATCAAACGACATTCGCGTAAGCTCGGCTCGAACGGAATATGAGTATCCGCTTTCGGCGATCTCTCGGGAAGCGGCGTCGGCAATTTCGCTCAAATGAGAGGCGGCAAGCCTTTCGGCTGTCTCCTTATCAGCCGCGTTCTCGAACAAATCGGAAGACAGCGCAAGGATCCTGTCGCGAACCCTGAGCTTTAAAGCCTGATCCTCTTTGCTGTCGGAATCAGCCAAAATGTGCAGGCGGAAAACACTGTCGGATATATCGGCGCACTCAGCCTGAAACGGAACCATTGAATAGACAACGGCAAGAATAAAACCGACGCAAAGAGCTTTGATAAACAATCTCATAAAAAACAACCTGTCCTTTCTTTATGAAAATTATGGACAGGAATTGTTTAAAGTATTCTTCTTTTTGATAATTCGCGAAAAATTTTATGTATCATTGTTTGACAAGCCGCGGATTTTTAACGCGGAATGCAGATTATGTAGGTTCATATAGGTTCATTTCCGACGACCTTCATGGCAAAAACCGCATAGGTAAGCCGTTTTTTGATGTTATATAGGTTATGTAGGTTATTTTCTATATAACCCCTGTATAAAAATAATAAAAAAATAAAATTATTAGTCTATGCTAACTTTTTTATTATTTTTTTAAAAACTACCTCTGCTCGTTAAGAAAAAACATACACAACATACACAACAGCCGAAAAATGGCTTACCTATGCGGTTTTTTGCAGTGTATGTTTT
>JBGUPW010000089.1:0-10178 GCA_045130495.1 Ruminococcus sp.
GCTCTCCTCAACACACTTTGACGGGTCGTATACGGGCCACTGAGCCTCGGCAAGAATGCCCTCGCCTAACTTATTTGCCTCGTAGACCTCTTCCGTAATATGCGGAGCAAACGGGTTGAGCAGGATGGAGAAAATGCGCAGTTCCTCACGAGTTATTGATTTAGCGTTGGAAATATCGTTTATAAGCGCCATTAATGCGGCGATAGCTGTGTTGAACTTGATATTTTCAATGTCGTCTCCGACTTTTTTGATCGTCTTGTGGAATGCTCCTTCAAGCTCGGGGCGGATAGAATCGCCCTCAACGAGGATATTTTGCAGGTTCCAGTAACGCTCCAAAAAGCGGCGGCAGCCTCTTATGCTCGCCTTGCTCCACGGAGCCGCCTTTTCAAAGTCGCCGATGAACATTTCGTACATACGCATTGTATCTGCGCCGTACTCGTCCACTATTTCGTCGGGGTTAACTACGTTTCCGCGGGACTTGCTCATTTTTTCGCCGTTCTCGCCGAGGATCATGCCATGCGAGGTGCGCTTGGCGTAGGGCTCGGGGGTGGGAACAACGCCGATATCGAAGAGGAACTTGTGCCAGAAACGGCTGTAAAGCAGGTGGAGCGTGGTGTGCTCCATGCCGCCGTTGTACCAGTCAACGGGCGACCAGTAATCGAGCGCTTCTTTTGAAGCAAGAGCCTCGTTGTTGTGGGGATCCATATATCTCAGATAGTACCATGAGGAGCCCGCCCACTGAGGCATCGTATCACTTTCGCGCACAGCTTCTCCGCCGCAGCACGGACAAGTCGTTCTGATCCAGTCGGTCATTTTCGCAAGCGGAGATTCGCCCGTGTCGGTCGGCTCGTAGGATTCCACCATCGGCAGTTTGAGCGGAAGCTCGCTTTCGGGAATCGGAACGTAGCCGCACTTGTCGCAGCAAACGATCGGGATAGGCTCGCCCCAGTAGCGCTGACGGGAGAACACCCAGTCGCGCAGCTTATAATTCACCTTTGCGTGACCCTTGCCCTCTTTTGTGAGCCAGTCGATGATTTTCACCTTGGCATCCTCAACAGAGAGACCGTCGAGCATACCCGAATTTACCATCACGCCTGTTGCGCAGTCGGTAAACGCCTCCTCCTGAACGTTGCCGCCCTTAACGACCTCGATAATGGGCAGATCGAATTTCTTGGCGAACTCCCAGTCGCGGGTATCGTGAGCGGGAACCGCCATGATTGCGCCTGTTCCGTAGGAAACAAGCACGTAGTCGGAAATGAAAATCGGGATCTCGGTGTTGTTTACGGGATTGATCGCTCTTACGCCGTCGAGCCTTACGCCCGTTTTGTCCTTTGCGACCTCGGTGCGCTCAAAGTCGGACTTTCTGGCGGCGGCAGCCTGATAAGCGCGGATCTCGTCCATATTATTAAGGCTGTCAGCCCACTTTTCGATAAGAGGGTGCTCGGGTGATATTACCATGTACGTCGCGCCGTAAAGAGTGTCGGCGCGTGTGGTGTAAACCGTGAGGATATCACCCGCCGTGGTGGTGAAATCGACCTCGGCGCCCGTGCTTCTTCCGATCCAGTTCTTCTGCTGAGCCTTGACGCGTTCGGGATAGTTCACCAGATCAAGGTCGTTGATAAGTCTGTCGGCATACTCGGTGATTTTGAGCATCCACTGAGATTTGACCTTGTGAACGACCTCGCTGCCGCAGCGCTCGCAAACGCCGTTTACAACCTCTTCGTTAGCTAAAACGCATTTGCAGGAGGTACACCAGTTTACGTTCATCTCTTTTTTGTAAGCGAGACCGTGCTTGAAAAGCTGAATGAAGATCCACTGCGTCCACTTGTAATAATCGGGATCGGTGGTGTTGATCTCGCGGCTCCAGTCAAAGGAAATACCGAGCGATTGGATCTGCTTTTTAAAGCGCTGAATATTGTTTTTTGTAACGATTTCGGGATGAATGTGGTTTTTTATCGCGTAGTTCTCGGTGGGAAGTCCGAAAGCATCCCAGCCGATGGGATAAAGCACGTTGAGCCCCTGCAATCTTTTCTTTCTCGCCACGGTGTCAAGAGCGGTGTAAGGGCGCGGATGACCCACGTGAAGTCCCTGACCCGAAGGATAGGGAAACTCGATAAGCGCGTAGAATTTCTCTTTTTCGCTGTCGTCCAAGGCGTGGAAAACGCCCTTTTCTTCCCAAATCTGCTGCCATTTAGGTTCGATTGCCTTATGATTGTATTTCAAAATGATCCCTCCATGATTAATCTGTCAAAACGCTGCTTAAATCAACCGGCTTGCCGTCCTGCCACATTCTGTCGAGGTCGTAGAAAGCGCGCGCCTCCTCGTCAAACACATTTACGATCACGTCGATATAGTCGAGAAGTATCCATGTGTTTGAGCGATAGCCCTCGATGTGGCTGACAGAAATACCCGACTTGTCAAGCTGATACTCCACCTCGTCGGCGAGAGCCTTAACGTGAGTGGAGCTGTTGCCCGTGGCGATCACCATGTAATCGGCGAGCACGGAAATGTCGGTAATTTCGATTACCTGTATATCAAGACCTTTTTTGCCGTCGATTGCCTTTGCTGCAAGAACGGCGGTTTCCAATGACGTCATAATTTATTCCTTTCCAATACCAGGTCGTTATAGCAAAATAGCTGATCCGGATGAATTGCCGCTGACTTTTCGGAGAGATTTTTCAGCGTGAACTGACAGCTGAAAAGCATTGCCTCCTCAAGACTCCTGCGCGATTTCTCACGCATTATATCCGCTCCGTTGTAGCTTCGCTCGGCGGAGGTAAAGTCGGCGGTGTAGATGATTTTTTCGAGCAGCGACATTTCTGCTCTGCCCGTGGTGTGGTAGCGGACGGCGTTGATGACGTCGGGATCGTCAATTCCCAGACGCAGACGGATATATATGCTGCCGCTGATCGAATGCCACAGCTTGGGCGCGGTTTTCTGCACATCGTCTAAGATTATACCACCGTCCTTGAACAATTGCAACTGTTCTTCCTTTGAGAGCTCCTTTGTTATATCGTGGAGAATACCCGCGATGTACGCCTTGCGTTCGTCGCCGCCGTAAAGCTTTGCAAGTGTAACGGCTTCCTCGGCGACGTTAAGACTGTGGGTGTAGCGGAAGTCGCCCATCTTCCCGCGTATTATTTTTTTGTAGTCTTTATAATCATATTCCTGCACAAAATCACTCCTGTAAATGCCAAATGCCGAAGGCGATTTATGCCGCAAAGCTGCATTTTGACGGTTTGTCTACCTACCTCGGCAGCTTAATTACCGGCTCGTCGGGGTTGGGGCGGTAAAGCACAAATTTTGAGCCGATCACCTGCACAACATCCGCGCCGCATTTTTCCGAGAGAATATCGGCGCATTCGCGGGCGGTGTAGGCGCTTGTTTCAAGCCGCTTGCCCTTTATTATCTCGCGGGCGGTCAGAGCGGTGTCTGCCTGCATTATTATGTTGTCGGTTATCTCGCCCTTGCCCACGATGAGAATTGTCTCAAGGCTGTTTGCGAGTCCCCGTAAATACGCTCTTTGTTTTCCTGTAAGCATAGCTTATCCTTTCAAATAATCTTCAAGCCTCGCTTTAAGCGCGCGAAGCGCCTTGCCGCGATGACTTACCTTATCCTTTTCCTCCGCCGAAAGCTGCGCAAAGGTTTTGTCGCCCTGAATGAAGATCGGGTCGTAGCCGAAGCCTCCGTCGCCTATGAACTCATAGCCTATTTTGCCCTCGCAGATTTCCTCTATCTCGATTTTGCTTCCGTCGGGCAGGATGCAGCAGATGGCGCAGGTGTAGTGTGCTCCGCGCTTTTCATCCGGCACGCCCTCAAGCTCGTCAAGGATCCTCTGTGTCCGGTCGTCGTCCGTCACGCAAAGCTCGGGGCAGTAACGAGCTGAAAAGATGCCCGGTCTGCCGTCAAGCGCGTCAACGCAGATTCCCGAATCGTCCGCGACGGCAGGCATTCCCGTTTTTTCAAACGCCGCGTTCGCCTTGATAAAAGCGTTCTCGGCAAAGGTCGTGCCGGTCTCGTTGACCTCTTCGAGCACAACGCCCGCATCCTTTGCGGAAACAGCCTCGATGCCGAGCGGATTCAAAATGCGCTCTAACTCAACAAGCTTTTTCGCGTTGTTTGTTGCTATAATAAATTTCACTGCGCTCACTCTCTTTCGGTGTTGTCAAACAGCGCGCGCGCAAAGTCCTGCGCGTCAAACGGCTGCAAATCGTCGATCTGCTCGCCTACGCCTATATATTTTACGGGGATTCCGAGTCCGTCCTTGATAGCGAGAACAACGCCGCCCTTTGCGGTGCCGTCAAGCTTTGTCAGCACAATGCCGGTTATTCCCGTGGCTTGTCTGAACTGCTCCGCCTGATTTACGGCGTTTTGTCCCGTTGTGGCGTCGAGCACCAAAAGCTTTTCCTTCGCTGCGTCGGGAAGCTCCCTGTCTATTATGCGGTTAATCTTTGCCAGCTCGTCCATGAGGTGGCGTTTATTGTGAAGTCTGCCGGCGGTGTCGCAGATTATAACGTCGACTCTTCTCGCCTTCGCCGCGGCGATAGCGTCAAAGATGACCGCTGCCGGGTCGCTGCCCTCGCTCTGTTTTATGATCTCGCAGCCGCTGCGCTGCGCCCAGATATCAAGCTGATCTATAGCCGCCGCGCGGAAGGTGTCCGCCGCCGCGAGCAAAACGCGCTTTCCCTGATCAGAAAGCTGTTTGGCGAGCTTGCCGATAGTGGTCGTCTTTCCCACTCCGTTTACGCCGATAACAAGAATTATGGACGGCTGAGTTGAGATGTCAAGCTCGTTGTCGCCCGAAAGCATTTCGGTGATGATCTCCTGGAGCAGACCGTTTATTTCCTGCGGGTCGGTGATTCCGCGCTTTTTCACGCGGACGCGCAGCTCGGAACAGATTTTTTCGGCGGTGGCAACACCCACGTCGCCCATAACCAAAAGCTCCTCGATCTCCTCAAAAAGCTCCTCGTCTATTTTTGTAAAGGACTTGATCACGGAGTCGATCTGACCCATGACCGCCTTTCTGGTTTTTTTGAGTCCTTCTTTGATTTTTTTGAATAATCCCATAATAACCGTCCTTTATTTTATTCCTAACTTTTCGGAAACCTCGGTCGAGCGCAGCTCAAGCAGCTTTGAAATGCCCTCGTCCTGCATGGTCACGCCGTAAAGCACATCGGCTTCTTCCATTGTTCCGCGCCTGTGGGTGATAAGTATAAACTGTGTTTTATCGGTCATTCTGCGCAGATATGCGGCAAAGCGGTTGACGTTAACATCATCGAGCGCCGCCTCGATCTCATCCATTACGCAGAACGGCGCGGGTCTGACCTTCATGATCGAAAAGTACAGAGCTATTGCGACAAGCGCCTTTTCACCGCCCGAAAGAGCGTCGAGGTGAACGACGATCTTTCCCGGAGGATGAACGATGATGTCGATGCCGCTTGTCAGTATATTTTCGGGGTCTGCAAGCGAGAGCGACGCGGTGCCGCCGCCGAACAGCTCCTTGAAAGTAAAGGTGAAGTTGCGGTTTATCTGCTCAAAGCTTTCCGCGAACACCTCTTTCATCTGCTTGGTCAGCCCCGTGATAAGTCTTTCGATCTCGCTCTTTGACTTTTCGACGTCCTTGACCTGAACGCTCATAAACTCGTAGCGCTCCGAGACCTCTTTGTATTCCTCTATCGCGGAAACATTTACGTTGCCCAAGGCTTTTATACTTTGCTTCAGGGAGTTGAGCCGCTTTTGCGCTTTCGGTCGGTCGTCTATTTTTACAGCCGACTTTTCCGCCTCGCGGCGCGTCAGCTCGTATTCCTCCCAAAGCTTGGAGATGATCGTATCGTATTCCTTTTGCAGGTTGATTTTCCGCTCCTCAAGCCTTGCAAGCTCCCTGCCTGAGTTTTCGCGCTCGGCGTTTTTGGCTCTCTCTGCGGCGCGGATCTCAACTCCGCGTTTTTCAAGCAACTCGCGCTGTTCGCCCAAAGCCTTCAACTGCTTTTCGTGAGCGGTCTGAGTGTTCTTTAAATTTTCTATAACGCGGCGGCAGGAAGCTATCTCGCCGCGCTTTTCCTCTATCGCCTTTTTGAATTCTTCTATTTGCGCGTTAAGCTCTGCTTTTCGCGTTTCCGCGTCGGCTCCCGAGTTTTTGGCGAATACTATCTCGGAATTTAGCGCGTCGATATCCTTTTGAGCGGTAACTATTTCAAGCCGTATATTCTGTAGAGTCGCCGTCAGCTCCTCGCGCCGCTTTGTGAGCTCCGCGCGGCTTCCCGTTACGGTGTTCACCTTTTGTTCGGCGTCGGCAATTTTAACGCTGAGCTGGGCTAATTTTTCACGCGCCTGACTGCGGCTCTTTTTCAGCCCCTTGATTCGGTCAAGGCATTCCCGGATCTCGGTCTCGGCATTTTCCGCCGCCTCGCGTGAGGATTGAATCTCGTTCTCGCAGGCACGCGTTTCAGCGTCAAGCCTTGCCAGATCCTGCTGTCTGTTTGAAAGCTCCGAACGGCTTTTGAGAAGCTCCTCCTCTATCGCTTCGATTTCGGCGCTTGTATTGCCGAGCGCTGTTTCATACTCCGAAGCCTTTTTTTCGAGCTGCGCCGCGCGTTCTCTCAGCCGCGATATCTCGGAAGCTCTGCTCAGCACGCCCGTGCTTCTCGCTAAAGAGCCGCCCGTGAGCGAACCGCCCGCGTTTACAACCTGACCGTCGAGAGTTACGACCTTAAAACGGTAGGAATAACGCTTTGCTATAGCTGCGGCGCTGTTGAGGTCGTCGGCTATTACGATTTTGCCGAGGAGCGAGCCGAGGATGTTTTTGAATTTATCGTCGCAGGCGCACAGCGCGGCTGCAACGCCTACAAAGCCTACACATTCGGAAAGCCCGTTTTCGTGCAGCTCACGGGTCTTTATCGTGTTGAGCGGCAGAAACGTCGCGCGTCCGCCGTCAGTCGATTTCAAATAACGAATCGCCTGCTTAGCATCCTCGTCCCTTGCCACCACGATGTTCTGCATTGCGGCTCCGAGGGCTATCTCAATCGCCGTGGCGTACTGCTTCGGCACAGAGATTACCCTTGATACGGGGCCGTAAACGCCGCCCAGCTTGCCGCTTTTTGACGCGTTGACAACCTGCTTTACGCTCTTGGAAAATCCCTCAAGGTTCCTCTCCATATTTTCCAAAAACGTAATTTTGCGGCGGTGCTCACGAACGTCGAGAGTCAGCTTGTCAAATCCGTTTTTCAGCTCGTCGCGCCTGCGGCTCTTTGATTCAAGCTTTATTCCAAGCCCCTCGATCGTGTTGTTGAGCGAGACGGTTTCATCCTGCGCAGCGCCAATGTCAAAACGGTAGCGTTCAAGCATTTGTTCAAGCTCGCCCGTCTGAACGGCTTTTTCGTCCGACGTCGCCCTGAGCGACTCAATGCGCTGAGTCAGCTCGGTGATCGTGCTGCCGGAGGTCATGTCTATTACCCGCGCGTCGGCGGACTGCGACGTGAGCACGGAAAGCTCCGCCGTAAGCTCCTGAAGCTCGTCGCCGCTTTTTCCCGAATCGTTGTTCACGATGTTCAGTTGTTCGCTGATCTCGGCGTATTTTTTTTGCTTCGTTATTATCTCGTCATCCAAAACGTCGATTTTTGCCTGCTTTTCGGCTATGGTTTTTTCAAGCTCGCCCGCGCTTTTGTCAGCCTGTTCTATCTCGGCTTCAAGGCGCGAAATGTTCTCGCTGTTGTGCAGGATATCATTTTCGGCAACGGAGATCTGAGCGTTCTTTTCGGCGATCTCTCCGTCGATTGAAGTGACGCCCGAACGCACCGACTCTGCCTTTGCCGCGAGTGCTCCGTTCTTTTGGTAGATTTCTTCGGTTTCCGCCTGAATATCCTCAAGAGCCTGCTCCGCTTCCTCATACTGTGCCCTCGCAATGGCTATTTTTTCGTCCTGCTCCTTTATATTCTTTTGTGAGTTGTCAAGGGTAAGCAGCCACAGTGCGATTTCAAGTCCGCGCTTCTCCTCGCTCAGCGTCAAAAACTGCTTTGCTTTCTCGCTCTGCTTTTTGAGCGGTCCTACGCGTTCCTCAAGCTCGGTGACGATATCGCGGAGCCTCAGCAGGTTTTCCTCGGTGTTTTTCAGCTTGCGCTCCGCCTCGATTTTGCGGTAGCGGTATTTTGAAATGCCCGCCGCTTCCTCAAAGATCTCGCGCCTGTCCTCGCTTTTTGAGGAAACGATGCTGTCGATTTTGCCCTGTCCGATCATCGAGTATCCGTCGCGTCCCAGACCCGTATCCATAAACAGCTCGTTTACGTCTTTCAAACGCACGGCGGCTTTATTTATTAAGTATTCGCTTTCACCGCTGCGGTAGTAACGCCGCGTAACGGCAATTTCGTCGCCGTTAAAGTCGAGAAAGCGGTCGCTGTTGTCAATGTTGAGCGTGACCTCGGCATAGCCCGTTTTTTTGCGCTTGTCGGTGCCGTTGAAAACGACGTCCTCCATTCGCGAGCAGCGCAGGCTTTTCGGAGATTGCTCTCCGAGCACCCAGCGAATAGCGTCGCTGATGTTGCTCTTGCCCGAGCCGTTCGGTCCGACAACCGAGGTTATCCCGCTTTCAAAAGACAGCTTTGTTTTGTCGGGAAATGTTTTGAAGCCGTGGACTTCAAGAGATTTCAGTCGCATCGCATACCCCTAAATCGTACTTTTCCAATGTGTTGTCAAATTGAATTTCCAAATCGTAACCCGACTCCCGTAATTTTGTCAGATTGCTTTTTTTCTGTCCGACAAATTTCGAGAGTGATCTCGGATTGATTGTTACCGTCAGTTTTTTGCTTTTGAGTTTTGAAGCCCTTTCAACAAAGGCGTCGTATAAAATTTTGCTTTCGCAAAGCTCCTTAAAGGCGGGGTGATAGTTTCCGCCGAGGCTGTTTTCAACAAGGCTGTCTGAGTAATGCAGCCCGAGTCTGATAAGCCTTATGCCGGCTTTTGCAAACATAAGAATAAGCCGTGAGCAAAGCTCAACGGATCCGTCGAGCGTGTACGGGATAAATTTTCCGCTGAGATATGCGTCCGCAAGATCGGTGTTTTTCATTATAACGGTCGGGTACACCCGCACCGTGTCGGGACGGATATCAATGAACCGTTCGGCGGTGTAAATATCTTTTTCGGGAGTTGAGCCGTAAAGCCCGGTCATCATTTGAAGCCCGAGAGAAAAACCCTTTTCTTTGATTTTCTCAGAGGCGTTCGCAACGTCCTCAGCCGTATGACCGCGCTTATTTAATTCTAATACGGAATTATCCATTGACTGTGCGCCCAGCTCGATCGAGGTCACTCCGTATTCTCCGAGAATGCCTAATATCTCATCGTCGATACAGTCGGGACGGGTCGAAACCCTTATCCCGTAAAAATCTCCTACAAACGGACGCACCGCTTCAAGCAGAGAAATCATATATCCCCTGTCGATCGCCGTAAAGCTACCGCCGAAAAACGCGATCTCGGTATCACGGCTGCGCTCTCCCAAATCAACCAAAGTACGTTCGAGCGTTCTTCTCACGTCGTCCGCGGTCGGCTGGTACTCCTGACCCGTTATATTCTTCTGATTGCAAAAGCTGCACTGATGAGGGCAGCCGTTGTGCGGAATAAAAATTGAAACGTTTCCCTGTTTAATAGCCCATCAGCTCCAACGCCTCGCGCGCCGCCTGCTGCTCGGCTTCTTTTTTGCTTCTTCCGCCGCCCCTGCCGATAATATTGCTGTTGAGGTGAACCTCAAACACAAAATGCTTGTTGTGGTCGGGACCGCTCTCCGAAACAAGGACATACTCCACACGCTCGCCCGGATTCTTCTGGATTATCTCCTGCAAGGTGGTTTTGTAATCCTTGACAGGCTTTCTTTTGGCGGCTTTGATAGCGGGAATCACAAAGTTTAAAATGTGCTTGGCAGCGGGCTCGATACCGCCGTCGATGTAGATCGCGGCGATAAGCGCCTCGAATGCGTCGGAAACAATAGACGGGCGCTCCGCTCCTCCGTTGTGACGCTCTCCCCTGCTCAGCAGAAGATAGCTGCCCAAATTGATTTGACCCGCGAACTCAAAAAGCGATCTTTCGCAGACAAGCGTCGCGCGAAGCTTTGTGAGATCGCCCTCGGGAAGCTCGGGGCAGTGCTTGAAAATGTAATCGCTGACCACGATAGACAGCACCGCGTCCCCTAAAAA
>JBGUPW010000090.1:0-9186 GCA_045130495.1 Ruminococcus sp.
CATACAAATAATACTTGCCCCGTATACAAGAGATATTGGTTCCCTTCTGACGATACTTCTCAACCCATTCCGGATATGCCATAGTAATCCCACCGTTCAAATAATTCTTTAACTTTCAATAATATTACGTACCACGTAATATTATTATACCATAAATAATCGCAGAAAGCAAGCTTTTTTTCTGACTTTCTGCGATTATATTACTTGATTTGTTGAGAGTTTGGGATTAAATAATGATGAGCAAACCTCCGTGACACGTAACAGCAGCGTGACGCTTACGCAGCCGAATTAATCCGTTGTTCCGCGAAAAAAAGGGTGGTGTTTTCGGTGATTCTGTGCTATACTGGTTTCATGCTTTGAAAGGAGGAGGATCACCATGATTAATATCGTCTGCTGCGGTATCGCGCTGCTGTCTTGGGTACTGCTGATTATTTCCTTTCACATAGACAGAAGCCGCTACCGCAACTGTTATCTGCTTTTCGGAGCGCTGGTATTTTCCGCCGTCGCGCTGACCTGCTTTGCGGGGGACAATCAAAAACAAGTCATTATCTTTCTTGCCGATCTATTATTCATAGTTCTGCTTATCGTTCCAGTGTTCCTGATCTGCAACGGCATTTTGATGATACGGCGCGAGGGGCGCGGTCTCGCCAATCTGCTCTCCCTGATTTTCGGGTTGATCATCGGCGCGGGAGAAGTTGCCTCATTTTTTTGGGTCGTTATGCCGGAGCTGCTCGGCCACTACAGCAAATTCAGCAACGCGATGTATCGTGTCAGCGTGTTCAGCGCGTTTTGCAGCGTTTCGGTCATCTATCTTTCGATTTCCTTTGTGATGTTCATGATCTACTGCATCTTTCTGCAAATCATTCCGCGCAAAAGGGATTTTGACTACGTCATCATTCACGGCGCGGGACTGCTGGATGGCAGCCGTATCTCCAAGCTTCTCGCCGACCGCTTGGATAAGGCGATAGAGGTATACAGCAAAGACCCCACTCCCCCTATCCTGATACCCTCCGGCGGAAAAGGCTCGGACGAAAAGCTTGCGGAAGCCGAGGCGATGGAGCGGTATTTGCTGGATAAGGGCATTCCGGCGGATAAGATCATCAAAGAGGACAAATCCGCCACCACCCTTGAAAATTTGCAGTTCTCCAAGGCGATCATCGACGCGCAGGAGGGCAATAAATACACCGTCCTTGTCACCAGCAATTACCATGTATACAGAGCGCTGCGCTACTGCCGCAAGATCGGCTTTAAATGCGTCGGCGTAGGGAGCCGCGTCGCGCTTTACTACTGGCCGAGCGCGCTTATCAGGGAATTTATCGCCGTACATTCCGAAAAAAAGCACCTCATTATTTTGATTATCGGCTGGGTCATCAGCTTGCTGCCGCTGATCCTGATATATTTAGTGCGCTGACGGGCACAAGTCCGCGCGTCCTGTTCATTACAGAAAAAACCACTTTAGGGAAGCGTTTTGACAGGGGCAAGCCCTGTCACTACAGCAGTAAAGATAAAATTGAATGTTGAATAATTTGTTCGTTTCCTTGAGGTTGTAATGACGATGTTAAGGATAACGACATATTAATCCGGCAGACGCCCCTGATGCAACGTCACATTAAAAAAACACCCTGCAGGATCTCTCCTGCAGGGTGTAAATTATTAACTGTTAAATTTTTCCGTTTTGATTATGGGGCAAAATTATTTATCGTTAACCGCCGCCTGAGCCGCAGCCAGTCTTGCGATCGGCACACGGAAGGGTGAGCAGGAAACGTAGTCAAGACCGATCTTATGGCAGAACTCTACGGAAGAGGGATCGCCGCCGTGCTCGCCGCAGATACCGATGTGGAGGTTGGGATTAACGGGCTTGCCGAGCTTGATAGCCATTTCCATGAGCTTGCCAACGCCTGTCTGGTCGAGCTTGGCGAAGGGATCGTTCTCGAAGATCTTGGTGTCATAGTAAGCGTTGAGGAACTTACCTGCGTCGTCACGGCTGAAGCCGAAGGTCATCTGAGTGAGGTCGTTTGTACCGAAGCAGAAGAAGTCAGCCTCTGTAGCGATCTCGTCGGCTGTAAGAGCAGCTCTCGGGATCTCGATCATTGTACCAACCTCATACTTGAGGTCAACGCCTGCAGCGGCGATCTCAGCATCAGCGGTCTCAACAACAACCTTCTTAACGAACTTGAGCTCTTTGATCTCGCAAACGAGCGGAATCATGATCTCGGGCTTAACGTTCCAGTCGGGATTCTCTTTCTGAACCTCGATAGCAGCGCGGATAACAGCCTTTGTCTGCATCTTTGCGATTTCGGGATAGGTTACTGCAAGACGGCAGCCGCGGTGACCCATCATCGGGTTGAACTCGTGGAGAGAGGAAATGAGAGCCTTGATGTCCTCTACGCTCTTGCCCTGAGCGTCAGCCAGCTTCTGAATGTCTTCTTCCTCGGTGGGAACGAACTCATGGAGAGGCGGATCGAGGAAACGGATGGTTACGGGGCAGCCTTCGAGAGCCTCATACAGAGCCTTGAAGTCGCTCTGCTGATAAGGCAGGATCTTATCGAGAGCAGCTTCTCTCTCTTCAACTGTGTCAGCGCAGATCATCTCGCGGAACGCAGCGATTCTGTCCTCTTCAAAGAACATATGCTCGGTACGGCAAAGACCGATACCCTCAGCGCCCAGCTCTCTGGCTTTCTTAGCGTCGGCAGGTGTGTCGGCGTTTGTTCTTACCTTGAGCTTTCTGAACTTGTCTGCCCAAGCCATGATTCTGCCGAACTCGCCGGCGATCTCAGCGTCCTTTGTTGCGATAGCGCCGTCGTAGATGTTACCGGTGGAGCCGTCGATCGAGAGGTAGTCGCCCTCGTGGAACTCTTTGCCCGCGAGTGTGAACTTCTTGTTCTCTTCGTCCATAGCGATGTCGCCGCAGCCGGATACGCAGCAGGTGCCCATGCCGCGCGCAACAACAGCAGCGTGAGAGGTCATACCGCCGCGAACGGTCAGGATACCCTGAGAAGCCTTCATGCCGGTGATGTCCTCGGGAGAGGTTTCAAGACGAACGAGAACAACCTTCTCGCCTCTTGCGTTCCATTCCTCAGCGTCCTCTGCTGTGAACACGATCTTACCGCAGGCAGCGCCGGGGGAAGCTCCGAGACCCTTGCCGATGGGAGTAGCAGCCTTGAGAGCAGCTGTATCGAACTGGGGATGGAGAAGTGTGTCGAGGTTTCTGGGATCGATCATCGCAACAGCCTCTTCCTCAGAGCGCATACCCTCGTCAACGAGGTCGCAGGCGATCTTAAGGGCAGCCTGAGCGGTTCTCTTTCCGTTTCTGGTCTGCAGCATATAAAGCTTGCCGTGCTCTACGGTGAACTCCATGTCCTGCATATCTCTGTAGTGGTCTTCGAGCGTTGCGCAAACGTCCTTGAACTGAGCGAACGCCTCGGGGAATTTTTCAGCCATCTGCGCGATGGGCATAGGAGTGCGGACGCCCGCAACAACGTCTTCGCCCTGCGCGTTGGTCAGGAACTCGCCCATCAGCTTCTTCTCGCCGGTGGCGGGATCACGTGTAAAGGCAACGCCGGTGCCGCAGTCGTCGCCCATGTTGCCGAACGCCATTGACTGAACGTTTACGGCAGTACCCCATGAATAGGGGATATCGTTGTCGCGGCGGTATACGTTGGCACGGGGGTTATCCCATGAACGGAACACTGCCATAACAGCGCCCATAAGCTGCTCCTTGGGATCGTCGGGGAAATCGTCGCCGATCTTTGCCTTGTATTCTGCCTTGAACTGAGTAGCAAGCTCTTTGAGATCTTCAGCGTCAAGCTCAACGTCCTGAGTAACGCCCTTCTTCTCTTTCATTTCGTCGATAAGAACCTCAAAATACTTCTTGCCGACTTCCATAACTACGTCTGAATACATCTGGATGAATCTTCTGTAGCAGTCCCAAGCCCAACGGGGGTTGCCGCTCATCTCGGCGATGGTGTTGACAACAGTTTCGTTAAGACCGAGGTTAAGGATTGTATCCATCATACCGGGCATTGAAGCTCTGGCGCCTGAACGAACTGAAACGAGCAGGGGGTTCTCTTTGTCGCCGAACTTTTTGCCGGTGATCTCTTCCATCTTTACGATGTACTCGTTGATCTGTCCCTGGATCTCGTCGTTGATCTTTCTGCCGTCCTCATAATACTGAGTACAAGCTTCGGTAGTAATTGTGAAGCCCTGGGGTACGGGAAGTCCCATGCTGGTCATTTCAGCAAGGTTAGCGCCCTTACCGCCGAGGAGTTCACGCATGTTTGCGTTACCTTCTGAGAAAAGGTAAACCCATTTTCTTGCCATAGTGGTAGTCCTCCTAAAAAAATATTTATGCGGCTGTGGCATATTTTGCCAACATATCTATGCCTAAAAGATATTATATCAAAGATTGACGAAAATAGCTACAACTTTTTAAAAATTTTTTTGAATTTTTTTCTTCTAAAAAACGCACGCAATTTTTATTAATATTGTACAAAACGTTTAAAATATGATAAACACGTTATTTTTTGAAAAATACCCTTGAAATTTCGGTTTTTTGTGAGATAATATAATAGATATATTTATATAGATTTATAGATTCTTAGATTTAAGGGGGATAATATGAGCAACTGCGCCATTATTCTTGCGGGCGGCGAAGGCAAACGCATGAGATCCGACAAGCCAAAGCCCATGTCGCTTGTTCTGGGAAAACCCATGCTTCAATGGGTGATTTCGGCAGTAAGACAGGCGGGCGTTGATGATATCTGCGTCGTAAAGGGCTATCACAAGGAATATATAGAGGAATTTTTGGGAGAGCTTGACTTTCCCGTTGAGAGCGTATACCAAAGGGAAAGACTCGGCACGGGTCACGCCGTAATGACGGCAAAGGACTTTTTGATCAGGCACAGCGGCAATGTTGTCATTCTCAACGGCGACGCCCCGTTTTTGCCCGCCGAAACCATAGAGAATTCTCTCAGGCAGCACACGGAATCAGGCTGCGCAGCAACTGTTATCTCCGCCGAGCTTGACGACCCCGCGGGCTACGGCAGGATCGTCCGCGACGAAAACGGCGGTCTTAAAGCTATCGTCGAGCACAAGGACGCCGACGAGGAAACGCTTAAAATAAACGAGGTCAATTCGGGCGCTTACTGGTTTGACTGCGAACAGCTCCTAAACGTGCTGGGCAGCATCAAATCCGACAACAAGGCAGGCGAGTATTACCTGCCCGACGCGATAAAGCTTCTGCTTGAACAGGGCAAATCTGTCGGAGCCTACACCGCCGAATGCAGCGACGCCGTCCTCGGCGCGAACGACCCCGAGCAGCTTGAAGAGCTGAACCAAATAGCAAGGGCAAAGGGCTACAGCTGCTGACTTTAATAACATAAGCGCAAACGCGCTCAACTCATGCCGCAAAACGGCTATTCACGGCAACGCCGGTCAACTTATACACAATTTAATCTTTATATAAACCCGCAGAGGTTACAGAGGCAAAGAAAAGGAGAAAACCAATGAACTTTCATGGAAAAGACATCAAAATCTTCTCAGGCAATTCCAATGTAGATGTTGCTCAGGGTATCGCGGGCTGTCTCGGTCTGCAGCTCGGCAAAAGCGATTGCACTCATTTTTCCGACGGCGAGATCGCCGTTTCGCTGCATGAATCCGTTCGCGGCAGCGACTGCTTCATCGTTCAGTCCACCTGCACGCCCGTCAACGACAATCTCATGGAAATGCTCATTATGATCGACGCGATGAAGCGCGCCTCCGCCGCCAGAATCACCGCAGTTATGCCTTATTTCGGCTACGCGCGTCAGGACAGAAAAGCAAAGGCAAGAGATCCGATTTCGGCAAAGCTCTGCGCCGACATCATCACCACCGCCGGAGCCGACCGCGTGCTGACAATGGATCTTCACGCCAACCAGATCCAGGGCTTCTTCAACATTCCCGTTGACCACCTCCACGGCGCGGGAATCCTCGCCAACCACATGAAAGAGAAGATCGGCGGCAACTTTGACGACTTCATTGTTGTTTCTCCCGACCTCGGCTCTGTTACACGCTCCAGAAACTTCGCTTCCAAAATCGGAACAGGTCTCGCGATTATCGACAAGCGCAGACCCAAGGCAAACGTCTGCGAGGTTATGAACATCATCGGCGACGCCAAGGGCAAAAAGGTTATCCTTGTTGACGACATGATCGACACTGCCGGCACACTCTGCAACGCGGCTAACGCTATTGTTGAAAAGGGCGGCGCGACCGAGGTTTACGCCTGTGCAACTCATGCGGTGCTTTCGGGTCCCGCCGTTGAAAGAATCAAAAACAGCGCTATCAAAGAGGTCATTCTTCTCGACACCATCCCCATTCCCGAAGAAAAGCTTATCGACAAGTTCACCGTTCTCCCCACCGCTCCCGTTTTCGCGGAGGCGATCGCGAGAATCTACAACGACAAGCCTTTCACAGCAGCATTCAGCTGATTCGACATATTTCACACCGGCTCAGGTGATACAATTAAACAGGCAAAACAGGCGGACTTTTGCAAAGTCCGCCTTTGCGGTGTAACCGGATAATTTCTGTATGCAAAGGAGCAAAAATGTTTGGAATCAAAAAAACGGGCGCGGTCGAGCTTTTGGTCGTCGGCTTGGGCAATCCCGACCGCAAGTATGAAAACACCCGTCACAACTGCGGCTGGCTCGCGCTGGATTACATGGCTGACAAGCTCGGCTGCCGCTTAAACAAAATCAAATTCAAAAGCTACACGGGCGAGGCTGTGATCGGCGGCAAAAAAGCTCTGCTGATGAAGCCTACGACTTACATGAACAACAGCGGTCAGGCTGTCACCGAGGCTATGCGCTTTTACAAAATCAGCCCCGAAAACGTGATCGTGATATTTGACGACGTTTCGCTTGACGTCGGCAGAATGCGCATCCGTCAGAAGGGCAGCGACGGCGGACAAAAAGGTATGCGCAGCATTATTTATCTAAGCGGAAGCGACGCCTTTCCCCGCATTAAAATCGGTATCGGCGCGAAGCCGGAGCATTTCCGCGATTTAGCCGACTGGGTTCTGTCCTCCTTCACCGCCGACGAGCGCAAAACGCTTGAGGGAATATTTGAAAACACCTGCGAGGCGGTCGCCCTTATCACGGAAGGAAAAATCGACCGCGCAATGAACCGCTTTAATTAGGAGCAAATCACCCTATGAAACAAATGAGTTTTCTCACGGACGTTTTCAGCCGCAATCAGGCTTTCCGATCACTGCTGAAAAACGCCAAAAACGGAAAATCGCTTTGCGTGTCGGGGCTGTTCCCCACCGCTAAAGCCGCAATAATCAGCTCACTGTGCCGCTCAAAGAAAAAAACGGCGCTGTGCATAGCCTCCGACGAACGCGAGGCGCAAACCCTGTGCAACGATTTGTGCTGCATGGGGCTTTCGGCTTTTGTGTATCCCGTGCGCGACTACAACTTTTCCGAGGAAATCACAAGCCGCTCGCACGAATACGAGCACCAACGGCTGAAAGTGCTTCTCAAAATGCTGAACGGAGAATACGACGCCGTTATCGCCTGCGTTGACGCCGCGTGCCAGCTCACAGTGCCGCGCGACGTGCTCAAAGAAGCGTCTCCCGAGTTCCGCGAGGGAACCGAAATTCCCGTTGAAAAAGCCGTCCGCTCGCTCACCATGCTTGGCTACGAGCGCTTTGACGCTGTAGACGGCAACGGACAGTTCTCCCTGAGAGGCGGCATTTTGGATTTTTACCCGCCCGACAGCGAATATCCCGTCCGCGCCGAGTTTTGGGGCGACGAAATCTGCGACCTCAGCTATTTTGACCTTGAAACTCAGCGGCGCTTCAAAAAATCCGGTGCGATCAAGCTTACTCCCTCAACCGAAATAATCATCAAAGACCGCGAAGCTCTTGCGGACGAGATAAGGCACAAAGCCGGACTTCTGCGCGGAAAAGGCTCCGCGGCGGCGAGGGAACGTCTTTACGGCGAGGCGGAGCTTCTCAGAGGCGGAGCTACACCGGCAAACTCCGACAAATTCATCGGTCAGATATACGAAAAACCCGAATGTCTGCTCGACTACCTCACGCGCGACAGCCTTTTGTTCGTTTCGGAATTTTCCGCTGTTCGAGAGCGCGGCAAGGCAATGGATTTCCAAAATTCCGAGCAGCTCAAACAGGGATTGAGCGACGGCGTTCTCGCGCGCGGGTTCGACCGTTTCTCGCTCACCTTCAACGAGTGTATCAGCTTCTTTCAGGCGCACGGGATAATAGTGCTCGAAAACTTTGTTCACGGAAGCATCCCCGTAAGGCTCGACGATATAATCAGCTTTTCCGCAAAGCAGCTTACGCGTTGGAACGGCTCATACAAGCAGCTCACCGAGGATCTGCGCGGACTTTACGGCGAAGACAGCAGCGGAATCATTTTAGCCGGAACAGACAAGGCGGCGAAAAACCTCGCCGACAGCCTGCAAAACGACGGCTACAACGCCGAATACACCGAAGCCCTTTCCAAAGCCGCAAAGGGCAGAATTTACGTGAGCGACGGAGCGCTCAGCTCGGGAATGGAGCTGCCCTCGGAAAAGTTCTTTCTTATCACCTTCGGGCAGGCGGCTTACCGCCCCGAAAAAAAGCGCAAGCGCAAAAAAGAGGGACAGGAGATCTACAACCTGTCGGAGCTTTCGGCGGGAGATTACGTTGTTCACAGCGTACACGGCATAGGCGTGTTCAGCGGGATCCGCAAAATCGACACCCACGGCATCACAAAGGATTATATAAAAATAGATTACGCAAAGGGCGACGTGCTGTATGTGCCCGTCACCCAGCTCGACATGGTAGCAAAATACATCGGAGCGCAGGAAAGCTCTCGCGTTCGTATCAGCCGTCTCGGTTCGGGCGACTGGCAAAAGGCTAAAGCGAAGGTTAAAACCTCCGTAAAGGATATCGCAAAGGAGCTGACCGCGCTCTACTCAGCCCGAATGAAAGCAAAGGGCTACGCTTTTTCACGCGATAACGAGTGGCAGCGCGACTTTGAAGCAAAATTTGAGTACGAGGAAACGCCCGACCAACTCACCTGCGCAAGAGAGATCAAGCGCGATATGGAGCGCGTTTCGCCCATGGATCGTCTGCTCTGCGGCGACGTCGGCTTCGGCAAAACCGAGGTAGCTTTGCGCGCCGCCTTCAAGTGCGTTTCCGACAGCAAG
>JBGUPW010000091.1:0-2289 GCA_045130495.1 Ruminococcus sp.
TATGGAAGGATGTTTTCTGGATGTATTCAGTTGAGCAGTTTGAAAATTTCCGATAAATTCAATGTGGGAATTCAAACCGTAATGGAATTAAATAACCGCAGAGGCACAAGCATGGGTTGGATTTTCAGCGATAGCACAGATGGAACAAATGTATCAGGCGACGGTGAATTTGCTGTCATTGATCACATATACCTTCCTGCGCAAGAAGGAGAAACTAAAACCTATGTTTGGCTTCCTTGTGAGTATAAGTATGTTGAAGCAACCGGTGAGCTTCAACTTGTTTCTGGATTCTTCAGCGCTGCGTCATGGTGGCGAAATGATTTTGATAAGGCTGAGGTTAAATCAATTGTCGCAAATGACGGTGTAAAATTTACGGGTAGTTGCGGCAATATGTTTGTTGGTTTTTCTGCTTGCGAAAGCATTGATTTAAGCGAGGCTGACACTTCTAATGTGACAAACATGGGCGGCATGTTTTCAGGATGTAGAGAATTAACCAATATTGATATTTCGAATTTTAATACTGAAAATGTACAAAAAATGGATTGGATGTTTGCCGATAACGAAAAACTTACCTCACTTGATTTATCAAGCTTTGACACCGGTAAAGTGGAAGATTTTTCGATTATGCTTGCAAACTGTTACAAATTAAAAGAGCTTAAAATTTCTGAAAAATTTACCAGCGGGATTACAAGTGAAATGAGGTTAAACAACGGCGAAGACAACAACGGCTGGCGCGTTAAGGACGAGCCGACTGCCGCAAAGGTTTCGGGTAATGGAGACTATGCAGTTATTTCCGCTCCTGCCGAAAAAACAACATATAAATGGATAGGTTACTTTGACGTTGACTGGAAAAACTGGGACGGCACAAAGCTGAGTAGTGAAACATACAAGGCCGAAACTGAAATTCATCCTGCATATAAGGGAACGACCGTTCCGACAAAGCCCGAATCGGGCGGCAAAACCTACGCATTCTCGGGTTGGACTGACGGTGAGAACACATATGGCTTGGACGAGGATTTGCCGTATGTTACCATAGATACGACCTACACAGCGGTATTCACGGAAGCTCCCGTGAAGTACTTTGTTGGTAACTCTCTCAGTCTTGAAGGCGACATCGGTGTGAACTTTGTTATAGATATGCACGACGTCCTACCGCAAAACGCAACGGTAAAGCTTTCGTGGTACAAATACAGCTATACATACGATGTCGACAAGCTTCCGAGAAGAGCATTAGAAGTGGAAGGAAAAAAACGGACTTGCTACATTGCGACAGCAAGAGTAGCGGCAAAGGAGATGGCTGACACCATTACCGCCGAGCTTTATGAGGGCGAAGATACCCTCCTTGATGAAACGACATATTCGGTAAAAGCTTACGCCGATAAGATCATCAACACAGCCGACCTCAGCACCTTGGGTATTAAAGCAAAGCAAACCGAGCTTAAAGACCTCTGCAAGGCTATGCTCAGATACGGCTCCGCGTCCGAGGCTCAGTTTGATCCTCAGTATCCGGAGCACGTCGCGGCGCATACGGTAGACGGAACAGTGATCTCGGCAACGGACGGCATTAGCTATTCCGGCTACACTCCGGCTGCTATCCCGTCATACACAATGCCCGATTACAGCAGTGTTTTCAGTGATTACGGAATGGAGTATTACGCTTCGGCAATTGGAACCAAGACTACTACATATTACAAAATCGCATTCAAGGCTCCTAAGAGCACGTCAAATCCGCCTGATATGAAATATGACGGCAAAACCATTGCTCCCGACACAACAAGCGGAACAAACGTTGCGATATATGAATTTAAGGATATTTATGCTAATGATATCACTGACGATATTGAAGTTACCGTTGACGGAAAAAACGTTAAATTCAATATGCTCGCCTACATTACAAGCGCGATTGAAAAAGGCGATGATACGATCAAAGAGACGGTTAGAGCTTTTTACGACTACGGCGCAAAAGCAAAAGCGTATTTCGCTGAATAAGGAAAGGAGCTTGATTATGTCAGATTATATCAGAATAGAATTGAAAATCACTGAATTTGACGCTGAGGACGTGATTACCACCTCAGGCGCACCGGGTTCCGACGAACCATACATTCTCCCCACTAATCCCGAGGACGAAACCCCGTGGAGCATGTGGTGGTGATTTTTGAACGCGTCTCATTTTTTGCGACGCTAAAACGAAGAATACGAAATAAAGTTCTGGACTTTTCCGTTTTCTGTGGTATCCTGTTGTGCTTGAAGGAGGTATCGACATGGATACGATCAGAGAATTATTCTACG
>JBGUPW010000092.1:0-7898 GCA_045130495.1 Ruminococcus sp.
TTAGCCGCCCACTTGCACATTTTATCGTAATTATCCTGAATAATGACTCTCATATGACAAATCTCCTTAGGCTTTCAGCCTTTTGAATTTTTATTATTATAAAATTATTTTATTAATTATTTTTTTCGGTGCCGGAAGAACCTTTGTTACAGTGTTGATTCTGCTTTTTTCTTTCTTCCTTGCGACCCACCGAAAACGGACAGGCGCGTTTCCGCTTCCCGATCCGCACATAGCCGCGGCAGCATCCGCCGAATCTTTCGATAACTGCCTACCTCGTCAACCGTGTCGGTCCCGGCGCTAACAGCCCTGTTCTTCCTCCTTTCCGGCAAAGCTGTTTTATATGTTCACGCGGGTTTTCCCGCACAAAACACAAAAATTTTAACACACACCTCGGCAAAAGTCAAGCAATTGCCGAGGTTTTTCAAAAAGAAATGTAATTGATTTTTGCCTTTATTCCGTCTCGGGAACCTGATGATGGAAGGTTGGAACCAAATCGCTCAGCAGCTCAACTGTTTTTTCGCTGTCGTTTGAGTCGGCGCTGACGCGCAGCCCGTGCAGCTTTCTGAGCATCTCGGGAGCGTCGATTTTGATTTGGTTGCCGATAAATATCTTTTTGTTATCGGTGGACTTCAAGCCCTCCTCGTCCATCAAAAGCTCTTCAAACAGCTTTTCGCCCGGACGAAGCCCCGTGAACACGATCGGAACATCCTTGTACGGCACCTTTCCGTACATTCGGATAAGGTTTTCGGCAAGAGTGGTGATCTTTACGGGCGCACCCATATCGAGCACGAAAATCTCGCCGCCCTTTGCCATCGCTCCCGCTTCAAGCACAAGCGACACCGCCTCGGGTATCGTCATAAAGTAGCGGATGATGTCGGGGTGCGTGACCGTTACGGGCGAGCCGTTTTCTATCTGACGGCGGAACAGCGGGATAACCGAGCCGTTGGAGCCGAGCACGTTGCCGAAGCGCGTGGTGACAAACTCGGTGTGCTCCGAGGTCTGCGCCTTATACTGAATGATCATCTCACAGGCGCGCTTTGTAGCTCCCATCACGTTTGTGGGATTTACCGCCTTGTCGGTGGAAATCATAACAAATTTGTCCGCCTTGTAAAACTCGGCGAGCGTCGCCATGTTGAAGGTTCCGAAAATATTGTTTTTGACCGCTTCCTCGGGCACAGTTTCCATAAGCGGAACGTGCTTATGCGCCGCCGCGTGAAAAACTACCTGAGGACGGTATTTTTTGAAGAGGCTCTCCATTTTTCCGTAGTCGCGCACCGAGGCGATTATCGTCTCAAGGTTGAGCGAATTGCCGTACTCAAGGCGGAGCTCCTGCTGGATATCATAAGCGTTGTTTTCGTAAATATCGACTATAATGATCTGCTTAGGATTATACTTGGCTATCTGGCGCACAAGCTCGCTGCCGATCGAGCCGCCGCCGCCCGTGACCATGCAGACCTTATCGCAAATAAACTTCGCGACCTTGGCTCTGTTGAACTCAATGGGCTTTCTTCCGAGCAGATCCTCGATCCTTATCTCCTTCGCCTGCGAGAGCAGCTTGTTGTCGGAGTCATTCAAAAGCAGCTCGCTCAGGTACGGCACGACCTTGATCTTGCACTTTGTAGCGGAGCAGTAGTCAAGTATTTTCCGCTTCTCTTCCTCCTCACAGGAGGGCAGAGCGACAATTATGTTTTCAATATCCTGATCGATGCAGATCTTGGGTATTTCGGCGCATACGCCCACGACCTCAACGCCCATAAACTTTTTGTGCAGCTTGGTAGGGTCGTCGTCAACCATGCATACGGGCAGGATTTCAAAAGAAGGGTTCTTGGAGTCTGTTTCGGCGTTGTGGATCTCGGTCAGGATCATTCTTCCGGCGTTGCCCGCGCCTACTATGAGTGTTCTCTCCCTGCGCTCGGATCTTCCGATATCGGTAAGCTGCAAAAACATACTTTTAAACAAAAACCTGAACAGCAGCACACCTGTCGTAGCCGCAACATAAAACAGCGCAAAGAAAATTTTTCTCGGATTAGCCCTCATCAGCACGAGAATCTCGTATGCCAACGCAAAGCCGAGAGTCATTGCCGCCGCGCACATCAAATAATCCTTGATGTTAAAATACCGCCACATTCGAGAATAAGCCCCGAAAATCAGCATCATAAGCTCACAGGTGATCACAACTATAATGGTAAACACCAATAAGCCTTTGGGCGTCAGGGGAGAATAATAAAACATCGCGCCATTCGAATCGGCCGAAATGGTGCTTAAAATTGATAGGATATAATTAAGCACAATTCCGCTGATGGTGATTATAAAAACATCCGCAACCAGTAGTATTACTTTGCGGTAATTTAATTTCATCATGTTCCCATGCTCCTTGTTTCGACTTAAACAGCTTATCAACAAACTCTATGTTCATATACACAAACAAGTCCATGTTAATTATAACCCAAACTCCCGTAAAAGTCAAACAAAATCCGCAAAATTGCGATAAAAAGGATAAAAATGTTGATACAGCCGATAAATTGACAACGGACAGTTTTTGGGGCTGAGATAAGAATTTCTGTTGTGCACCCGATAAATTAGACGTCCGTTTCGTTTTTGAGTGCAGAGTCCGACAGCGTTGAACAAAAGATCTGCAACTTTCCGAAAAGTCCGGGCAAACAACGTCGGTTCCCGGGGTGGATCTTTCTTTAAATCCAAGCTCTCAACAAATCAAGTAATATATCATAAATTGTCATTAAATAAGCCATTTCTTCACCTGATGATTACTTGCGTGTTGAGTAATCTGCTAACTCGATAAAATGGCTTAATTACTAAGAGAACAATCAGTTATTCCTTAAAGCATTGAGAGTTTGGGTTTGAATATCGCTAAAAATCCGCAGAAACAGGGCTTGCCCAACAGATCGCGGACGAAAAATCAGGCGCACAACCGTCTCAATCCGCAGTCGCACGCCTGTAAAATTTAATTAAATCAACCGGTTTATTTCCGAAGCCTTCACTCCGTATCGTCCGTTTCGGGAATATCGCTTGTTTCGGATAACTCCGGCAGATCCGATATATAATCTGTTTCTTCCGGTACCGTTCCTGTTTTGTACGCCTTATCCATTGCGTAATCGGGAATAAGCTTTTTGCCGATTACATAAACCAAAACGCAGAATAACGCGAACACCGCAAGGCAGATCAAAGAGAAAAACAATCCGGGCACAAATCCGTTCGGAAGGTATTTCAGCGTGATATCATGCTGACCCTTTTTAAGCTCAAACGCGATGACCGAGCCGCCCACAGCGGTGATTTCGGTCTCCTCGCCGTCCACATACGCTTTCCAGCCCTTTTCATACGGGATAGAGGTGTACAACAGACCGTCGCGGTCGGTATTGATCGTTCCCTCCATTTTGCCGCCGTTTCTAAAGGAGGTGGTTTCCATGACGTTTTGCTTCATCATCTCATAGCCCTGCTCAAAAACCTCCTGGTTGAGAAGATAAAGTCCCACCTTGGCGGTACCGGCGGCGTTCTGCTCCAAATCCGACTGAACGGTTATTGTGTCGCCCTCGTTAAAATATCCGGCGCAGGCGATGTAAGGACGATCCATATTTATCTTATCAATAACCACGGAGCCGTTTTGTATGATTTTTATATCGTCGCCCTTGTTTATGCTTGAGCTCACAAGATACAGTCCGCTCTTCGGCGCGGTGAAGTTCCATCTTAGTCTCGGAGTGATTCCCGAGGCAACGCAGTTGAAGTTGTAGCTGCCGTCGATGTTCTTCTGAACGTTGAACTGCGTCGAGTCGGTGTGCTCCTCGTCCTTGACCTCAACACGGGTGTATACGGGTGTTTTGATTCCGGTGGCAAGTTCAAAAAACTCATTTTGCTTGTCAAACTGATTGAAGCTGTTTTCTTCCTTGATCTCCTCCCAGTTGAGCAGTTCGCTGTTCACCATGAAGCCCATAGGCAGATAGTGGTTGTTTTCATAAAGCTTCACCGAGCCCTGTTCGGTGATCTCGGAAAGGTCGTAAGTGTTGGCTGCTTTGCCTTCGCGGGAAATAAGGTATTTCAGGTTCATAAACAGGTTTGTCACGGGTGAGCCTTCCTTGTAGGAATAGCGGTTGCCCGCCTGCCAGCCCGCCATGCCGAAGTTCTGGTAGAACAGAGTCATGCTCTCGTTCGCCATGGAGTTGAACATCGACAGACCGTGATAATGATTCAGTGCGCCGTCGTTGAGCGTCTGTGTGCCGGTGGTCTCGGCGCGCCACAGCTCCGGCGTATCCTTTTCCCTGTCTTTCATATATTCCACTACCGTTTCGGTGTCGCTTCCCCCGCGCGGATAGCCGTCCATGCCCGTAACGGTCGTTACATTTACGCCGAAGTAAGCGGTGTAGCCGCTTTGAACTATCGAGATGATAAGCAGCGACACGGCGACAGCCTGTATCGGAATGACGCGCTTTGAATACAGAACGAGCAAAACGGTTATCAGCGCGAACAATACCGCCACGGTTATCAGCGTCGGAGCGACCCAGCCCATGCGGTCGGGGCGCGAATGATCCTTTACCGCGAACATATTGAAAACGCCCTGGTCATAGGCTCCCTCGCCGTCGGGATTCTTGACTCCGGTAAAATCGAACTCCATCAGCAGCACAAAGAAGCTGAGCAGCGAGGCGATCAAAACGCTTACAAGCCCTGTCTTTTTCAGGTTCATAAACGCCCTGAAGCCCATGACGATTATCACGAAGCTCACAAGGTAGCTGAATCGGTAATAGATCATGTTCGGGAAGTGGAAGCCGTGCCAGATGTAGTCGAACTGGCGGATTATAAAGCTGAGGAACATGAACAGCACCAGACCGACGCTTACAAGCTTTTCTTTGAGCTCGATCTCGCGAGAGGTCAGGCTAAGGAACGCGAAGAACAGCGGTATCGCGCCGCAGGCGATGTTCGGCATTGCGTCGATCTCCTTGTTGGCGGCAACCGTGAAGTTGACAAGGTTGCCCGAAATGCTCTTCAGACCTTTAAGAACGCCGATCAGGTCGTTGCTTCCGCCTATATTTATTGTAAAATCTCTCGGGAAGCTGCTTCCGCTCGCGTGGGTGTTTTGCAGAGCCATGAAAGCGGGCAGAATGAAGAACGCCGCAAGACCGATACCCAAAATCGTAAAGATACCTATTTTGAGGAAATTAGTCGCAAAGATCTTGATGCTCTGCCAACGTACAATGTTATAGCAAATAAAAATGAGCAGAATGAAAATGCAGGTGAAAAATCCGATGTAGTAGTTTGTCACCAGCGACAGGGCAAGCATGACCGTGTACAGGCGGAACCTGTTCTCGGTAAGCAGCTTAACAACTCCCAGCGCCACAAGCGGCGTAATGCTTACGGTGTCAAGCCATATGGTGTTCCAGTAATAGCCCATGAAAAAGGCGCAGAACGAAAAGCTGATCCCGAAAATGACGATCGAAATATCGTTCCTCTTAAAGACGCTTTTCAGGAAAAACGCCATAAAGGAGCCTGCAAGCGAGATTTTCACCGCGACCGAGATCATCAGGAACTCCCTGAGATAATCGGGCGATACAAAAAACGACAGGAAATTCATCGGGCTTGCCAAATAATAGGACATCAGCGCAAAATAGTTCACGCCCGATCCGACAGACCACGACCAGAACAGGCTTTCGCCGTGCTGCAGCTTGTCCTGAAAATCAACCAGGAACGGATAGTACTGGTGCCAAAGGTCGGTGACAAGTATCTGCTTGTTCGCCTGTCCAAGCGGCGAGACGTCCATAAGCGCGAAAGCGATCATCATAAGCGCCAGCGGCACAAAAAACGCCATCCACACATAAAAGTTCCTTTTGCAGAAGGCATTCAGCCTTTCGGAAAAGGTGCGCGGCTCTTTGAGGGTTTTGATATTAGTCATAAAAATTTGACCTCCAAATTGTCTGCATAATGATACATTATAATTGTACCACTTTTTTTCCCGAAGGTAAATAAAAACAGCGAAAAAATTTATAAAATATTTAAAAAAGCTTGGACTTTTTACGATTTCTTTGTTATAATAGATAACAAGGTGATATAATGATTCAAAAAAAGACCGTGGATCTGGTCGTTCCCTGCTATAATGAGGAAGAGGGACTTGAGGTTTTTGTAACCGAAACCAACAAGGTTATCGACACGCTGCCCGACTACAGCTTCCGCTACATTTTGGTAAACGACGGCAGCCGCGATAAAACATACATAATAATGAAAAGGCTCGCGGAGCGTTTTCCCAATATAAAATACATTTCGTTTTCGCGCAATTTCGGAAAGGAAGCCGCGATGTACGCGGGTTTGCAGCACACAACCGCAGACTATGTGGCGGTGATGGACGCCGACCTGCAGCACCCTCCCTCGGCTTTTCCCGAAATGCTTGCCGCCCTCGATGACGGCTGTGACTGCTGCGCCGCAAAGAGAAGCTCCCGCAAGGGAGAAAAGTTTTTCCGCAGCGCGTTTTCCAAGCTGTTTTTCAAGCTTTCAAACAAGCTTACCGACGCCAAAAATCCCTACGGCGCAATGGATTACCGCATTATGACGCGTCAGATGACAGATTCCATTTTGGAGCTGAGCGAGGTCCAGCGTTTCTCAAAGGGTATTTTCTCATGGGTCGGCTTCAACACAAAATGGATCTCCATCGACACCGTTGACCGTCAGCTCGGTCAAACCACATGGAAATTCTCCTCTCTTTTTAAATACGCCATTGACGGGATAACCTGCTTCTCGGTGGCTCCGCTGCGCTTCACGGCTATCATGGGCGCGGTGATATTCTTCGTTTCGCTTATCTATATTATGATAACGCTGATTCAAACGCTGTTTTTCGGCATAACCACTCCCGGCTATGTCACAACACTTTGCGCTGTGCTGTTTCTTGGCGGCATTACGGAAATGTCCATAGGTATTCTGGGTGAGTACATCGGCAGAATATATATGGAAACCAAGAACAGACCGATATATATTACCAAGTTTTCCAACTTTGAGGAGGAAAACAACAAAGAAAGCGAGGAAAAATCATGAGCAAAGAAAAAACAACAAAAAAAGTCGGTTCCGGTATAGCAGCGGCAATGCTTGTGCTGGTTTTGATCGGCACGATCTGTGCGGGTCTTATCGCCGTCAACACCGCCTCCGACACAGGCGGAAACAGCGCGATTGACAGCGCTGCGAAAAAAACCGCCGACACGGTGACAAGGTTTGAAGAAGATTCAGTCAGAAGAGAAGCTGTTTTCACCGATTCCATACTTAAAAGAGTCTGCGCGGCAGCGCTTGCCTACAACGGCGACGACGCGGCTCTGGAGTCGATCGCTTCCACACTTTCGTTTGAGACGATCGCGGTATCGGACGGCAAGGGCGTTATCACGGCCTCTTATCCCGAGGGACAAAAGGGCAAGTCGCTCAAGGACGACGAAGACAACGTGACCCTTTACTCTGTTTCAAAGGGTATTCTCGGCAAAAACATCGGTTTGATAAAACAGAACGAAGCCGGCGACTATATCGTTTACGCGGCTGCTCAGCGCACTGACGGCGACCAGAGCGGAGCGATCAACGTTACCCTTATCAGCGAGGAATACGGCGCGGTCAACGGAGAAAATCTCGCGGAGAGCTGCGGCGACAACGTTATTATCGAAAAGGACGGCGAGGTCATCAGCACCACCTTCAAGGCGGCTGAAGACAAGAGCATAAGCAACCTCGGCGTTAAAGAAGACGACAAAACCGTAACCGTCAGCGTTGACGGCAAGAACTACGACGCAAAGGCGACAAACATAGGCGAATATCACGTTCTCACAGCGGTTGAACAGCAGTCGGGCGGAAGCTGCAGCGGCTGGACACAGTTCATCATCGTTTCGATCACCTGCGCCTGTCTTGCGATCATAGGCTGCATCGTTGTGTTC
>JBGUPW010000093.1:0-3013 GCA_045130495.1 Ruminococcus sp.
TTTTCCGCAACTTTTATGAAGCGGAAAACAGCAATTTTTCTTGATCCTATTCGATTTTCATTTTTCCGTTAAGAACCTCACGCTAAAGCCGAGGGTGTGAGCTTTTCTTCAAAAAATGCAAACGATTTCTTGAAAACGCGCGGATCTTATGGTATTATCATAACGGTAAAACCGATCATTCAAGGAAAGAAGTGGTATCTGTGAGTGAACATAAAATTGACCGCCGCGCGATGAAAACACGGAAAGCGATCTTTGAGGCGCTTGCCGCGCTTTTGTGTGAAAAGGAGCTGAGAAAGATCACCATCCAGGAGATTTCGGATAAGGCTGATGTTCACCGCGTCACGATCTATAAGCATTTTATGGATATCTACGACATCTACGAGAAGCTGGAAAAGGTGATCCTGAGTGAGATCGGGCTTTTGATCACGGAGTACGGAACCAAAACCACTTTTGAGGTCTATCCCGTCATGTTCAAATATATCACGGATAATCCGACGATCTTCAAAATGATCTTCAGCCCTCACAACACCTCTACGCTGTATATGAAGCTGATGAATATGGTCGAGGGACTGAACCGCGTGATCTGGTCGGAGACCTTCGGCGTGGATATCAAGGACAGCCGGGTCGACTGCGTGATCCGCTATCATTCCAACGGATGTCTCGCGATCATCGCCGGCTGGGTGCTGAACGATTTTGCGCAGTCACAGGATTTTATCATCAAAACGTTGTCGGGACTCGATAAGAGCACGCAGCAATACTTTGCGACGATGCTGAAATAAGGTTCTCCTTCTCCGTTTTTTTCCGTCTTTGATATTTTTGGCTGCAATTCACCCCCGATTTGTCGATTTGGCTACAGATCGGAGGCATTTTGCATATATACAAAGGTAAATCCATGTGTTATAATAGTGCTGCAATCAAGAGAAAGCTAAAATCACCTCAGGAGGATCGATCAAATGAGCAAGAAAAACAACACCGTAAACAATGAGATCAAGAATGAGAACGTAAAGGAAAAGAAGAAGGCGACGCCGTGGAAGATCGCAACGGCGACCTTAGCCGCCGCGCTGATCGCCGTGTCCTGCACATGGGCATTCACGGCAAACAGCCATCCGTCGGCTTCACCCTCGACCGCCGCATCCGTTACGGAGACGGTTTCAACTTCCGAGAATCAGAACAAGGAAACCGACGCGCTTTCGCTCTGGACAGAGACAGCCCCCTTGAAATCTGAGCTGACAGCATATGTTAAAGCGGTCACCGACAAGAACAGCGCGGAATTTATCCCCGTTGAGAACCGTATCGCGGTATTTGATATGGACGGCACGCTCTGCTGCGAGACCGACCCCGGCTACTTCGACCACAAGCTGCTCTATCATCGTGTGACGGAGGATCCCGACTACAAGGATAAGGCGAGCGACGAGGAAAAGGCTACTGCCAAAGAAATCAAAGGGTATTTTGACTCCGGCAGTTATCCGGAAGATCTGAGCATCAAGCACGGCAAGGCTGTCGCTTCCGCTTTCAAGGGCATGACGATCAGTGAGTTTTACTCTTATATCATCGACTACAAAAACACCGCGATGGAAAGCTATACCGGTATGACCAACGGCGAGGCGTTCTACAAGCCGATGCTGCAGGTCGTCAAATATCTTCAGGATAATGAGTTTACCGTTTATGTCGTCAGCGGCACCGACCGTATCATCACCCGTGCGCTTTGCGACGGTGTGATCGACGTACCCTACAGCCAGATGATCGGCTCGGACGAAAGTCTTGTCGCAAGCGATCAGGGCGATAAGGACGGACTCGACTACACCTTCTCAAAGAATGACAAGCTGATCACCGGCGGCGACTTCATTATCAAGAATCTGAAAATGAACAAGGTAAGCGTGATCGAGCAGGAGATCGGCGAGCAGCCCGTGCTTTGCTTCGGCAACAGCTCCGGCGACGCGGCGATGGCAAACTACACCATAAACAATAACAAGTACAAGGCGGCAGCCTTTATGCTCTGCTGCGACGACACCGAGCGCGAGAACGGCAACATCGAGAAAGCCGACAAAATGCGCACAAGCTGCGAGGAGAACGGTTACACCGCAGTTTCCATGAAAAACGACTGGACGACCATCTACGGCGACGGCGTTACAAAAAAATAATAACAGATGCGGAATTGCATCGTTCTATAGCTTAAAATATTACACCAGCTGCATATCTATAATGAGCGCCCGCAAATTTGTATTTTTTCTGACCAATCGTTTAGAAACAGACGGTTGGTCTTTTTGTGATTTTCTCTTGACGTTTTTCGTTTGATTATTATAGAATATCATTGAGGGAGGGTGCACGATGACAGATTATATTATATTGATGCCGCTTCTGATATTGATATTCGGCTTGATGCCTATCGTGGCGCGGGATTCTTATCTCAATAAAAACCAGAAGAATATCATGCTGTGGATTATCGGGCTGATCGGTGTGCTGATCGCGCAGAATGTCGCCGACTATGTATTGCAGACTGTGGTCAGTATGCCGTATCTCAGAACGCTGGAGAGCATCGTGGGCTACTCCGTCCGACCGGTCATTATCATACAGTTCTGCAAGCTGGTAAAGCCGAACGGTAAATACAGGATCGCGTGGATACTGGCGATCTATAACGCCGCTGTTTATTTCACGGCAACATTCTCGCGCTTTGCATTTTATATTGATGAAAACAATCACTTTCACGGAGGATTCCTGTACTTCGGCAAAACCGTGTTCGTCGTCAGCTTTCTTTTGCTGTTTTACCTCATTTATTGCACGGTCAGCGAATACTGCGGTAAAAAAACATGGATATGGATACCGATCACAAATACGCCGCTGTAGATGAAGCCGCGGCATTGGATGCCTTGGATACCTTTTCAGAACGCTGGGACAAGAAATATCCTAAAATCTCGCAGTCTTGGAGGGATAATTGGGCTAATCTAAGCACCTACTTCAAGTTCCCGCAAGAGGTAAGACGGCTGATTTATACCACTAACACCATTGAGGGCTT
>JBGUPW010000094.1:0-2534 GCA_045130495.1 Ruminococcus sp.
CAAAAAACAAAATAGACAGCAGCATGATTTTATCTTCCCTTCATTTGTTTCTTAATCACGGTGTAGTTCTTTTTGTTCACTTTCATCATTTCGCCGTTAATCCGCTTAAAGCGAGCGGATAGAATCTATCAATACCAAAGGTACCGATAATAACTATTCTCTTCGCCTAAGAGAAAGCTGTTTATCATCATGGCATAACGGCTGTCGGAAATCTCTGTATCTGCATATTCAAAGGTGAACTTTGAGAATTCATCATAGCCGCCGGTCTCGTTGTTGGGGATCAAAACGATCGCTTCCGTAACCCTGCCGTTCTCCTTTGTAACAGCAAACTTGTTTTGGAGCCCCGACGGACCGGCTCTGAAAACTCCTGAGGTGAGCGCTGCGATCCCGTCGGCGTCGTATTCAACGGTATAGGTACCGTTGAAGCGCTGCCATTCCTTTTTTTCTCCTGTATTCCAGTTGGCATACATACCCGTGTTGGTGGTTTTGACAAGCAGTCCGTCCTTGCTGACAACGGTTATAGAATCCGTTTCTTCCTTATCTCCGCTCACCTCGCCGTCCCCCTCAGAGGCGCCTAAATGTTCTTCATGCAGGAGGAAGGTAAAGTACCCGTCGTCGTTCGCATACTGATAGTAATCCGCCTGCGAGCTCGATCCATCCTTGCTCTTTGCCGTCATTTGATAGGTCTTTCCGTTGTTATATTCGATGGTAAAGGTGTAGTTGTCATTTGAATAAGTTCTGGTCGCCGGGAGGTCGCCGTCAAAGGTATATTTGTATTCTGTCATATTTTGAGCGGCACCGTCAGCTTCGACCGTTGTCACAACGGTAGGATAGCCGTTCTCGTATGTATAGTCAATAACCCTCGCCTTTTCCCACTCCTGTGTTTCAAAATTCCTGCTATACTCTGTCACGGTCTTGACGAGCACCGGTGAGGCGATCCCTTTGACGTTCTCAGACACGGATGCGCTGTCCGCTGTCGCTTTGCCTGCATCATTTGACGAGCATCCCGACAGCGCTGCTGCCGACGTCACGGCGATAGATATAGTCAAAATAATGCCGATAATTTTAATCAAACTTTTTTTCATAATGAAACTCCTCGTATTTAAGTATTGCTTTACCCTACAAGATTCAGCGTTACGATCAAAGCGACGATCAGCATAATATAAACAATATGATTCCACTTTTGATCGACGAGTAAGCCGATAAACTCACGCAGGAAAGCGTTGAAATAAAAATATGACTTTGTTTTTGCGGAGATCCCTTTCGCCTCAAATCCGTTCTTGCGGGCAAGGATATATCCTCGGAACACATGATAATTGGTGGTGGCAAAGGCGATTTTCCTGTCCTTGATCTCACCGCCGTGTTCTTCGATCACTTTCTTTGAAAACTGCATATTCTGCATGGTATTCTCGCTTTTGTTCTCAAGAATGATCTGCTCCTGCGGTATACCGATGCTCAGCAGATAGTTTTTCATCGCTTCGCTCTCGGACATGACCTCGTCCGCTCCCTGTCCTCCCGAAGGCACAAACACCGCGTGCTTGCCGGTCTGTTCATACTGCTTCTTCTCAAACGTCACGGCGCTGTCAACACGCCCCTTCAAAAGCGGAGTCAGACCTCCGTCCTTTCTGATGCCGCAGCCGAGGATGATGATATAGTCGCGGTCAAACGGCGGAAGATATTTTGTTGAAAGATAGGTACACGCGACTGTTGACAGGAACATACACTCAAAGTACACGATTACATGAATCAGAATCAGCCAGACAGTCTGCGGATAAGAAATACCCAACCGTATGATTAGCCTATTTGCGCCGAGCGTCAGTACCATTCCGATAAACCACACAGCCGCGAATACGATGCCCAGCATATTGACGGGTCTTCTTCCTTCGTTACGTATCAGTCGGATATTGCTGACAGCAAGCAGCACAGAAATAACGAGCATAACGGGCGTGAGTCCAAAAAGCAGCAGCTCTCCTGTTTCAGTCACCATCTCAAACAGGATGTCGGCCGAATCAATAAAGCTGGTCAGCATTCTGTACAGGAGATAAGCAAACAACACAAAGTTATATATTCCGATACCGCCGCAGGCAACCATCGGATAGGAAAAATCTCCCCTCTTCCGACAATCGCTGAACATCCACAGCGTCATAAACTGTACGGCAAAAAGAACAAACAAAGCGGCATAAACAACAAATTGAAATCCGTTAAATCTGATTCCACCGTCTGTATGGTCAATCAGGGTATGAAAGCCGTTGACCTCAAAGGCTCTTTCGTGCAGCGGAGCAAAACCGTCCTCAGGCTCAAAGCTGATGTTGACGGTTGTTTTTCCCGGGTTCAGCGCTTCAAAAACAACGACAAGCTCCTCGTTTTCCATTCGGGCGTCTGCCATTCGTACAACGCTATCATCGCTCAGCTTGATCTCTAAGCGCGGCAGCTGTTCCGTTCCCAAAAAGGTTTTGGTATGCAGCGTATAGTGATTGCCGACGGCGACGACGTATACAACCGAGAATATAATCGCCAATACGACAAAAACGGAT
>JBGUPW010000095.1:0-5629 GCA_045130495.1 Ruminococcus sp.
GTTAAAAAAGTGAGCCGCCTCAAAGAGGCAGCTCAACTGATTACTTATCTATTCTGCCGTAGAGACCTGTGGAGCCGCCCTCGTTAAGGGGTACTCTGTCAGGATTTGGAGCAGGATTTGTGCGGCGGTTGTTGTTATTGTTATATCCGCCTCTTTTGCCGCCTCTGCGGTTGTTGTATCCGCCTCTGCGGTTGTTCCTTGACTTGGGGTCGGGACCGATAACAACGTGGCGTGAGGTGTTTTCGCCCTCGCTCCATGAAGTGGCTCCGTTTACCTTTTGAACCGCCGTGTGAATGATCCTTCTTTCATAGGGGTTCATAGGCTCAAGGCTTGTTTTCTTGCCCGTCTTTACAGCTTTGTAGGCGAGCTTTCTGCCGAGTATCTCAAGCGTCTTTTCGCGCTTGTCTCTGTAGTTGCCGACATTAACGGTGACTTTGATGTAGTTCTCGTTGTTGTGGTTGGCTACAAGGCTGCTGAGGTATTGCAGGGCGTCGAGAGTCTCGCCGCGTCTGCCTATAACAAAGCCCTCTTCCTCGCCGGAAAGATTGAATTCGAGAGAGTCTTCTTCCTCTTTCGTTTCGATTTCGATTTCGGGGAGTCCCATTTTATCAAGAACGTTTCTGAGAAAGGTCTCGGTCTTGTTAACGGGTGAAACGGGCGCAGCGGGCGCTTCAATAATTGTTATATATGCTCTGACCTTTGCAGGACGGCCGCCGAAGAGTCCGAATCTCTTTTTTTCCTCGCGCTGGATCACTTCAAACTCATAATCGTCGGTATCGCTGATGCCGAGCTGAGCTTTCGCTCTTTCAAGGGCTTCTTCTACGTCGGAGCCCTCGCATATTGCTTCTCTGATCATTGGTTAACTCCTGTTATTTCACGTAAAAAACATTCATTCAAATATTAGGGAATTGTTAGAGGTTCCCTTTACTTTTTCTTTTTATTCTTATTTTTGCTGCCTGATTTTCCGGAGCCTTTACCGGTAGCCGCGATCTTGGGTGTTTCCGTCTGAGGGGTCTTTCTCGGTCTGTAGTTGTAAGGAACCTTTGCCTCCTGCTCAAACAAAAGCGCGGCGTGTCTTGCTTCGGATTTTGCTGTCATATGTGCCGGACTGCAAACCTTGGAGGTCACTAACGACTGAAGCAAGCTTACAAGCGCTGACATTATCCAGTAGAAGGATACGGCGGCGGGCACGCTGTAGGCGATCCACGCCGAGAACAGCGGCAAGACATAAATAATTAACTTCATACAGCCCTGTTGCTGCATTGCCTGATTTTGGCTGTTGATTTTCTGCATGAGGAAGGAAGAGCCCACATTGGAGAGGAAGCAGAGAACCGGGAACAGGAGATACCACGACCAGAAACCGAGCTGACTCGGAATGACGAGCAGATCTACGCAACCGAAAATGGTGAAGCCGCTTGCAAACTCGCTGATCGCACTGATTTCATCGCCTGTAAAAATACCCTGAATATAGGTTGTGTTTTGGATCTCGGGAAAGATCCTGAGCAGCGAAACCTCCTGATAGGTCGCGTTGCCCACGGTGTGGGTGTAGCCCGGAATGGAGTTAGCGAATTCGAGCGCCTGTTTAACGCTGTCGCTGTTGATGTGGAGTGTGTTGGTCAGCGGGTAAGCTACCGCGTAGAAAACTCCGAGAAGAATGATCATCGGGACAATGGTGGTAAGACATCCGCCCGTCGGTTTAACGCCCTCTTTTTCATAGAGCTTGTTCATTTCTTCATTGAGCTTTTGACGGTTGTTGCCGTATTTCTCGCGCAGCTCCTTCTGCTTTTTCGCCATTCTGGCGCTGCCCGCCATTGATTTCTGCTGCTTCAAAGTGAATGGGAACAAAGCCGCTCTTACTATAATCGTAAAGACGATGATAGCGATTCCGAAATTTTTGAAAATATAGAATGCTCCCCAAAGAACATAACCGAGCAGCCATCCGATGGATGAAAAAATTTGCATAATTTAACCTCTTATTTTTTACTTTAGGCGTAGGCAGGCGTGACCGCCCGCCGGCGCTTTTTAAATCCGCTTTTTGGGGACTTTTTCAGGAACGGGATCGTACCCGCCCTTTGAAAACGGATTGCAGCGCAAAATGCGCCAGATGGTAAGAGCCGAACCCTTGAGCGCGCCGAACCGCTCTATCGCCTCCAGTCCGTACTGCGAGCACGTTGGAATGTATTTGCAGTGCGGGGCGGTGTGCGGTGAAACGGCAGCCCTGTAGAATTTAATTAACGCAAGAAGCACCTTTTTCATTTGTGATATCTCCGCTTCGCTTTATGATATCTTCGCTTCGCTGAGACAGGATCCCCAAGGTTTTAAGATGCTGCCTCATCGCCTTATAAACAACCTGCGATTTGACGTAGGGCGTTTTGCCCCTCGCCACAAAAATAATGATGTAACCGGGCTTGAGCTGTTCGAAGAGTTGGTAGTAAGAAGCCCTGATGACGCGCCGGGCGCGCGAACGCTTAACGGCGTTGCCAACCTTTTTTCCCGTTGTAATACCGTATCGCAGAGTGTTGTTCTTTGATTTTAAAACATACGTTACCAGCACAGGACTCACACAGGATTTCCCGCGGCGGTACGCCATTGAAAATTCCCTGTTTTCCTTGACTGTTGTGTACTTGCTCATTAATTAAATCTCCGGGTTTGGCACGGCAAAAATACACCGGTCATAATGATTGCCGACCGGTATCCGATTAACTGAAAAAAAGACCACGTGCGCAGTGGCCTTTTTACCGAATGACCGATTGAAAAGCAAGCGGCGATCCGGCATCAGTAAATCAGTAAGATAATCTTTTTCTGCCCTTTGCTCTTCTTCTGGCCAAAACTTTTCTACCGTTAGAGGTAGACATTCTTTTTCTGAAGCCGTGTTCTTTTTTTCTGTGCAGCTTCTTTGGCTGATATGTTCTCAACATCAGTGAAAACCTCCCTTCAAATTATAACCTTGCAATATAGCATTATATCCTAATTTTCCCCATTAGTCAAGCCTTTTTTGCGTTGGGGAATTATAATTTTGTGTTAAAATTTTAAACGGCATTTATGAAACAGCATTTACGGGAATCACTAATAATTCAATATTGTGCAGAAGTGCGGAAGATTTTTGGCAAGATTCTGCCGTGAAGATTCGTTGCTTATGCGCGGCATGGAATTTTTACGCAACACCGCAAAATTCGCGGAGCACGCCTTGCTTGAATCTTGTTCCGTCAGACTGTCCAAAAAATCTTATTTCGCAATCCGCACACCGTAATTATGCGGTACTCTCTTTAGATGTTCCCTTATTTTTCATCCGTAAATTTTTTGTTCAGACCGGTTTTTTCAATGAGCACCGCAAGCGGCAGACCGAGCAAAAACAAAACGCCCAGCTCGCCCAGAGCCACGCAGCCGCCCTGGAACAAAAAGTCACGCAGATCAAAGCTTAAATTGTTTATGAAAAAGAAGTCTATCTCAAAGCCGACGATGATTCCGTTTACAAGGGCGGGCATGAGCGCCGAGAGGATCGGAAGCTTAAAGAACCTCACGTTTCGCAGCGCGTACATCAGAACCGCCGCGACAAAGCTTGCAAGCGTGCCGAATATCAAATCGACGGGACCGAGCGACGGTATCGAACTTATGTTTGCAATAAGACAGCCGACGGTAAGACCGGGTATTGCCGCGCGCGTAAAGACCGCAAGAATGGTGAGAACCTCCGAAACACGGAACTGGATCGCCATTGAAGCGGTTCCCGGCAAAAGAAAGTTCTGCAAAATCGTGAGAACGGCGTAAAGCGCTGCGATGACAGCCGCTTGTGCTATAAATAAAACACTTTGTTTTTTCATTAATTATGCTCCGTTCGGGAATAGATCATTAATATAATAAAGAATATAATAATATAATAAGGAACCAATAGAATATAATAAGAAACCATTAGGAACCGAGAATCGGAACCGTAAATCAAACGTTGAGTGTATTGTATCACATAAAATTTAAAAATGCAATTGACGTTCACGGAAAAATAAAGTATTATATAATAATTAAGGAATAAGGAATCACGGATTGATTCATGTCTGACGTTTGGTTACGCAACTTGCTTTAATCTTTATCTATCTGAAAGTCCCCAAAATCTGACAGCGCGATTTTGCGCACCCGAATCAATAAGTGCTTCCTTAAAGATACTAAGCGTATTCTTACAGGGTGATTGTGTGAGAAATAATACTAAACCGATCGTTGCCTCCGTAATTGTTGTTATAGCGGTGTTGACGGGAATTTTTGCGTTTTGCTCCTTCAAAGGGAAATACGCCTTCAAAAGCGAGCCTCAGCTTGAAAAGCAGACAGTCTCTCTTGAAAAGCGTTCTCTGGAAAGCCGCAGTCCGCTTACAAGCCTTATTTGCAGGGATGAGCTTGGGAGCGACACTCAGAAAAACGTTTACGATGAAGTTTCAAAGCACGCGGAAAACGCGGACACCGAACGCTTTCATCTGAACGGTGCAACAAAAAATGATCTGCAAATTGCGATAAACGCTTTTCGTGCGGATCATCCGGAGGTGTTTTGGCTCGATACCGAATCGTGCTACCGCTATTACGAGTATGAGGACGGCATTACCGCCGAGCTGAACTATTCTATGGGCGGCGATGAGCTTGAGGAGGCAAGGACAGATTTAGAAAGCGTTGTGGATCAGATCATAGCTCAGGCTCCCGACAACGCCAGTGACTACGACGTGGAGCTGTTCATCAATGAATATATGATCGAAGCCTGTCACTACGAGCCGCAGTGCGACCAAAAGCACAGCGCCTACGGTGCGCTCGTTCTCGGTCAGGCTGTGTGCGACGGATATTCACACGCATTTCAGCTTCTTTGCCGAAGACTCGGAATCGAGTGTACGGTGATAGAGGGCACCTCCGATTTTAACGAGAACGCCGATGACGGTCATATGTGGAACTGTATTCTGCTCGGTGACGACTGGTACCACGTGGACGTGACGTGGAACGACGTTTCAAACGCCGCCTGCGAAGCCGAGAGATATTTTTATTTGAACTTGAACGACGCTCAGATTTTGCAGGATCATATAATCAGCGGCGGATTTGAACAGCGCGCAGATAACAAGGGCAATTATTTTAATATTTTTATTCCGCATTGCAGCAGTGACGCGCTGTGCTATATGAAGCTTAACTTTGTTAGCATTTCAGATCCCGAATACGATGACCAGATAATCGCCTCGCTTATCGACGCGGCGCGGCGGAGAAACACCTACTGCGCATACCTTATCAGCGAAAGCCAAAACTTTAAGGTGCTGAGCGAAAAAATAGCCGATAAATACGCAGGCGAGTGGGTCAAGGCGGCAAATCAGTTTACCAAAGGCGACCCCGAAATAGGGGAAAACGGCAGGATAATCACATACGAAAACAAGCGCGTGCTTGTGATCATGTTATCGTACACGGAAAGCGCTCAGGTTTCCAAGTAAAATATTCACGCACAAAAATATACATATACATAATTAGACATACATATATAAAATTATACATATACAAACATATACAAAATAAGGAATAAAGAAATAATTTATACAGGAGTGATTATTATGGGTATGACAATGTCCCAGAAAATTCTCGCGGCTCACGCGGGTCTTGACGAGGTAAAGGCGGGTCAGCT
>JBGUPW010000096.1:0-4898 GCA_045130495.1 Ruminococcus sp.
ATTGAGAACAGAGCAAAGAGCTGAAAACGGATAAAGGGAATCTCAATACTATTTTCAATTAAACCATTTAACATCTGTCACATAAAATTCCTTAAATGAATAATTAACGTCCTTCGGGCAATAATTCTAACAGATTATTGTTCGGAGGATTTTTTATGCAGTACGGAAAGGTTGAAATCTGCGGGGTCAACACCTCGCGGTTAAAGCTTCTCAGCGAGGACAAAAAGCGGGAGCTGCTGCGCGTTATAAAGAACGGCTCGCCGCGTGAGAGCAAGCGCGCCCGTGACGAGATGATAAACGGGAATCTGCGGCTTGTGCTGTCGGTCATTCAGAGATTTACGGGCAGAGGAGAGAACCCCGACGATCTTTTTCAGGTGGGCGTAATCGGGCTTATAAAGGCGATAGACAATTTTGACGCGGAGCTCGACGTCCGCTTTTCAACCTACGGAGTGCCGATGATAATCGGCGAAATACGAAGATATCTCCGCGACAACAACGCCGTGCGCGTGTCGCGTTCAATGCGCGATACCGCCTACCGCGCCATGCAGATTAAGGAGCAGCTTACCGCCCGCGATAACCGCGAGCCGACCGTAGAGGAGATAGCCTCGATTATGGACGTGCCGAAGGAGAGCGTCGTTCTGGCGCTTGAAGCGGTTGTAGAGCCGGTGTCGCTCTATGAGCCGGTGTTTTCCGACGGCAGCGACACGGTTTACGTCATGGATCAGATCGGCGACCAAAGCGACGATTCGACATGGCTGGAGGAGCTTGCATTGAAGGAAGCGATAGCGGGGCTGAGCGAACGTGAAAAAAGGATCCTGACCCTGAGATTTTTCAGGGGAAAAACTCAAATGGAGGTTGCCTCCGAAATAGGGATTTCTCAGGCACAGGTCAGCAGAATAGAAAAAAACGCCCTCGAAAGTATAAAGAAAAATCTGTAGAGGATTTTCGGCAAGGGAACGGTGCGCCGTTGTTGAAACCGTTTTAACCCACAACAGACGTTTCAAAAATATATAAAAAACCGGCTGCCCGTTTTGCTGAGCAGCCGGTGATTTACTAACCGTTCTTATTCAGTTATTTAATTCTTCTTGCCTTTTAAATGATAATACACGCCAAGCAGCATAATTGCAACCACGGAGAAAATAATGCTGACAATAAGGAGCGTTCCCAACATGGTTGTGTTTGAGTTATCTCTGCCGAGTGTCGCGGTGTTCAGTGCCTTGCTGCCTCCGTTGGCGCCAAAGTCCTGATTGCCCGCGCCGTCAATTCCCTCGGGCATTGTCGTTAAGGGTTCGCCCGTAATAGAGGTTATATCGGGTTTGGCTGTGGGAATACTGCTCGCTGACGGATTAACGGTCGTTGCCTCGGTACCTGCTGATGTGCCCGTGGATCCTGTTGCTTCGGGATCATAGGTGTGCGGTTCCGTGGAGGGGTCCGTAGCTTTGGGCGAGGTGTCTCCCTCAGATGTGCCGGGCTCTGTCATATCCGAAGTTGAACCCTCAGACGTGGTATCCTCGGGATCCGTCGGCTCACTATCATCGATAGGCTCTGTTGTCGGCTCTGTCGGCTCGGTGGTGATCTCCTCGGTGAACGGCTCGGTCGTTATCTCCTCGGTGGGCGGCTCCGTTGTAAGAGCCTCCGTTGACGGCTCCGTGACCTCCGTTGTAGGCGCCACAGTCGGCTTTGTTGCGGGAGGCTTCGTGCTTTGCGTCGGAGAAACAGTCGGCTTCTGTGTAGGCTTAGGCATTGTGGGCTTCACAGCCGAAATCTCAATTGCAGACCACACTAAATCGGGAGCCTGGCTCAACTGAACATTAAACGAGGACGAAGTAGTGCTTGCCGCGGGAGTCACCGTGTTGGTAACGTTTGCCGGGGAAGCTGTCTGATGTGATTGATTGCTGCCTGAGGAAGATGATGAAGTCGGGGTTGTGGTGGGAGAAGTTTCCTTTTTGTCGGTCTTTTTGTCCTTATCGGTGTCCTTCTTATCCTTCACAGCCGTCGCATTCTTCACTTTGTTGTCATTGTTATTTATCACGGCGCTTTGAGAGTCGGTGGTCTTCTTGGTGAGCGCATCAATGAGCCCCGAATCACCGGCTTTAAGCGTTCCTGTTGTGACAAGGGATCCGATTCCGAAAATAAGCAGAAAAATCATGACTATCGTGAACATGTAGCTTTGTATTTTCATTATAAAATTTTCATTTATTTTCACCGATCAACCTCCTGTCATATGTGGTCTTAAAAGACGTTGCATAAGGCGTCAGGTTTATAATATCACAACTTTAGCAATTTTTCAAGTGTTTTTTTTATTTTAACGGGAATTAAAATCAAAAAAGTTTCTTATTTCTTTACAAGAAATAAATCATTTTGTCACCGCTCTGTAATTTTTTTCACAATTGTCTTGCTTTCTGCGGATTGTTTGTAACGATTTTGAAAGGCTTTTGGGCTGAGCAGAATAATTGTGATTTTGGCTTCGGGAAGCTTTGAAGTATGGCAAAATTTAACTTTACTTTTACACTTTTATATGTTAAAATTTTAATGTATGAAATTAACGTGAATGGAGGGTTCGGTTTTGAACTCCAAGCTTAAAAATGATTCCACCGACTTCCTGTTTGATGCCATTCTGTCGCTCGAAAACAAGGAGGAATGTTACAGATTTTTTGAGGACTTATGCACCAGCTCGGAGCTGAAAGCGATGTCACAGCGCCTTGTGGTTGCAAAAATGCTCACCGAAAAGAAGGTCTACACCGAAATCGTCAGGGAAACGGGCGCTTCGACCGCCACTATCAGCCGCGTAAAGCGCGCGTTGTTTGACAACGACACCTACGGCTACGCTCTGGCTCTTGACAAGATAGCGGAGAAAAATGGACAGTTATAATTCTTTTGCCGAATATTATGACGCGCTTACGGAAGACGCCCGATACGCCGCCCGCTGCGAGTATATATTGGAAACCGCCCGCAGATTCAATCACGACCCCGGCAAAACTCTCGACCTCGCCTGCGGCACGGGAAGCCTCACCCTTGAACTGTGGAAGAGGGGAGTGGACGTGTTCGGAGCCGACGGCAGCGTTGAAATGCTCAGCGAGGCGGTCGCCAAATGCTCGGAGGCTGGGGCTGATATTCTGTTCGTGCGTCAGGAAATGCAGGCGCTTGAACCGTCAATGCCCATCGACACCTGCGTGTGTACGCTCGACAGCCTCAATCATCTGACCGACGAGGCTGACGTTCAGAGCACCTTTGACGGCGTGGCGCGCAAGCTGAGGGACGGCGGGCTGTTCATCTTTGACGTCAACACCGTTTACAAGCACCGCGTTGTGCTTGCCGACAACGTGTTTGTCACCGAGAGCGACAGGGTTTTCTGCGTCTGGCAGAATTTCCCTCGCGAGAACGATATCGTTGATATATCGCTCGACTTTTTTGAGGAGCGTAACGGGGTCTATCACCGCTCATGCGAGGACTTCTCGGAGCGCGCCTACAGCGAGCAGGCGCTTCGCGGTATGCTCGAAAAAGCGGGGTTTGAGGTTCTCTCCGTCTGCGGCGACCTCAGCTTTGACCCGCCCGCCGAGGACGAACAGCGCTTGATCTTCACCGCACGGAAACGGGAACGATATAATAACGATATAATAAGGAAGGATAAAAATGGATAAAATAATACGTTGCATAACGAGCGACGGCGCGGTGATGGCTTCCGCGATCGACGCCTCCGATATAGTTTTCACCGCCAAAAAGCTTCATCATCTCAGCCGCAGCGCCACAGCCGCGCTCGGCAGGCTTTTGTGTGCGGCTTCAATAATGGGCGCAATGCTAAAGCAGAAGAACGCCATTGTCAATCTGCGCGTAATGGGCGACGGACCGTTGGGACCCGTCATAGCCGTGGCTGACAGCAAGGGCAACGTGCGCGGATATGTCGGCGACAGCGAGTGCCCCACCGAGTATTATCCGAACGGCAAAATCAATGTGGGCAAGGCGGTCGGCAAAAACGGGACCGTCTGCGTAATGCGCGACTACGGCTCGGGAGACCCGTATATCGGGCAGACCGAGCTTGTGAGCGGCGAGATTGCCGAGGATATCACGAATTATTTTGCGACAAGCGAGCAGGTTCCCACCGTTTGCGCCCTCGGCGTTCTTATTAATAAGGATGACGGCGAGGTTATGCTTGCAGGCGGTCTGCTCATTCAGCTTTTGCCGGGTGCCGGCGAGGACGCCGTTGAGCGCCTTGAAAAGAACGTTGCGGAGCTTGAGCCCGTGACGACAATGCTTGCAAAGGGCATGAGCATTTATGAAATCTGCAAAACCGCGCTTAAGGGCTTTGAGGTCGAGGTGCTCGACGAGTACCCGGTAAACTACGTTTGCTCCTGCTCGCGCGAGAAGCTTGAAAGATATTTCTGCACAATGAGCGACGAGGATATCCGCTCAATGGCTGACGAAAAGGGCATGGCGGTTGCCAACTGCCACTTCTGCAACAAAAAATACGTGTTTACAAAGAGCGATCTCGAAAAGCTCATAGCCGAAAAAAACGCGTAAAAACGGCATTATAAGGGCATAAACCGAATCCGCGAAAGAGTCGGGAAAAACAGCTTGAAAAAATTTTGAAAAAATTTCAAAAAACCCCTTGACTTTTTCGCGGATAAGTGATATTATATACGAGTCGCTGAGAGATAAAGCGAAACGCTGAAGCGACAAAGGCACTTTGGGAGCTTAGCTCAGCTGGGAGAGCATCTGCCTTACAAGCAGAGGGTCATAGGTTCGAGCCCTATAGTTCCCACCAATTTTGGCCCGGTAGTTCAGTTGGTTAGAACGCTAGCCTGTCACGCTAGAGGTCGACGGTTCGAGCCCGTTCCGGGTCGCCAAATTTGCCTCTGTAGCTCAGTCGGTAGAGCAGGGGACTGAAAATCCCCGTGTCG